>JALVRO010000085.1 GCA_027031265.1 Bacteroidales bacterium
TGTAAGGTTGAGCTCTGGTAATGGAAATGTCGTTCTTTCCATTTTCTTATATTTTTTTATTGTTTGTTTCTGCAAATTTAATATCTCTCGCAGAGCTCGCCTTACACACTTTTTGAAACAGTACCAATAAATTTAAATTTGACTGCCAAACAAACATAAGAGAGCATGAAAATTCTAGATATAAACGACAGGATAAGCGGCTGCGTTGCAACTGTTGGTAGCTTTGACGGTATACATTTAGGCCACAGAAAAATCTTCGAACATGTAAAACAAATCGCTTTAGATCTAAACCTTCTGGATGTTATTATTACATTCCGCCAACATCCTCGCTTTATTGTCCAGCCAGGCTATGATCTTAAACTACTGACCACAATAGACGAAAAAATCAGCCTTCTGGATAATACAGGTATAGGAATGGTACAATTATTAAATTTTGACAGGAAAATGGCCTTGTTAGAAGCAGAAGAATTTGTCCGTCTATACCTTGTCGAAAGATTGAATGTAAAAGCATTAGTTGTAGGTTTCAACCATAGATTAGGAAGGGGAAGAGGTGGTAACTACGAAGAATTGGTTAAACTTGGTAAAAAATATGGCTTTAGCGTACACAAAGTTAACCCTGTTCTCCATAAAGGAAAACCTATTAGTTCTTCAAGAATTAGAAAAAGCCTTGAGTCCTGTCAGCTTGACGATGCTAATAAAATGCTAGGATACAAATACTTCATTTCAGGACAAGTGGTAGAGGGCAAGAAACTTGGTAAAAAAATTGGTTTCCCTACTGCTAATCTTCGAGTTGATAAACGTAAACTGATGCCATGCCCTGGTGTATATGCTGTGTATGTGGAAATTGATTCACATACTTACAAAGGTGTGCTTAATTACGGTCGCCGTCCTACTATAGAAAACGATGCCCTTCCTGTGCCAGAAGTACATATTATTAACTTCTCAGAAAACGTCTACAACAAGACATTGAAAATCACGCTTGTTAAGCATTTGCGCGAGGAGAGAAAGTTTAGCGGCATAGAAAAACTAAAAAATCAAATTTTCAGAGATATAGAACAAGCTCTAAGTGTGCTATAATTGCTTTTGAATGGTAAACAAAACGAGGGACGCCTGACGGCGTCCCTCGTTCAGTATATTATATTTCTTAAATTAATTTATATCCCACCATACACGACTATAATTCTGGTCTTCAGCAGGAGTCAAATCTTGCAAAGCTTGCAAATAATGCGCATTGTTCAAGTTTATCTCTTCTGCTGGATAACGGTAACGAGTAGGTATATGACCTCCGTTATAGCTGTCATCAGCTTTCAATGGGTGTATCTGTGGATATCCAGTACGACGCCATTCAGCCCATGCTTTCCATGCTATTGGATACAAAGCTATCCACTTTTCCTCTGCTATTACTCTCTCTGCTCCGTAAGTTGCTATATCAGCAGCTCTTGCTGTAGCATAGTTATCACGGTAGGTATTCCAATCACTAACTTGAATACCACGTTTCTCACATACGTTCCAGTACATATTATATGAATCATAAGAAGCTTTTATTGCATTTTGCAATGCATCTGCTGGTGTAATGTTACTTATCCAACCCAGGGCTGCTGCTTCAGCTATATTCAACCATACATAAGCTGCTGTCTCTTCTGGCATTGGTAATTCTGCGTTACTAAACAGTTCACTCCATGGCTGGCCGAAATCACTTCCAGGTGAGAGAACGAAATAGTCCTCTCCTGGCTTATTAGGATCTTGCATAAAAGCAAGTATACGATTGTCAACATGCGTATTTGTTGTAACTCTTGCCGAATTACCATAAGCATCTGTTGTATCAGTTCCTAACATAGATGCCCACATCTGTAATGATGTATAATAATCTGCATAACGTAATCTTGACCATGGATTCACAATTCCTGCATTGGCATCATAATAATACCAGGCCTCATCTCCTACGTCTGTTATCAATCCTGCAGAATTATTATATGCTTCTACAAAAATATTTCTTGCTGTAGTAGGCTCGACTTTACTTATTTGCATTGCAACCTCCAAGAGTAAGCTGTTTGCTAATTTTTTAAGTTTAGCTACATCACCTCCATAAATTACATCACCCTTAGGAGCTGCTAAATTTTCGTCCATTGTATCCCGAGCAGTTCTTAGAAGTTTGACTAACTGTTCGTATACTTCTTTCTGAGTATCATAAGCTGGTGTGATATTCTCACTATTTAATGCCTCTGACATAGGAATAGCACCAAAGACATCGGTTACTCTCTTAAAAATTATAGCTTTTAAGATATATGCATATCCTAGCAAATTCTGTGGAGCCCCATTTGCAATCAAAAAAGCTGGATCATTAACTACATCAGGATCATTCAACATATCTTCTGCTTCCTGGATGTTTGCCAAAGCTCCTGTATAATAAGCACCCCATGCTCCCTGGAAGTTAGCATATCTCTGCTCATCGTCATAAACACCCTGTGTCATCCATTGAATAAAGAAAGAATAATTTGTTGAGTACAAACGTCCAGCTAATGCTCCGTACTGCAATGTTGCTGCAGCTAATTGATTTGCAGGCTGAACTTTTGTTACAGCATGCTCTGGCTGGTTTAGATCCCCGAAATCATTTTTACATCCTGTCAGGGTTAACAACAAACCAGCTGCTATTGTTAAAGTTATAATTATTAGTTTTTTCATAATTATTTTATTTTTTGTTTGAATTTCACTTTTATAATTCCCCGCCAGACGCGGGGAATTAGATGATTAAATTCATTTAGAACTTAAGTCTCAGGTAAAGACCAAGACTCCTTACACCTGGCAACTGTCCGTTCTCTCCAAAGTTGTGTGACAACTCAGAAGGATCCCAACGATGGAAGTTTTCTTTAGGTACCCATATCAAAGCTAAATTGCGTCCAATAAAACCAATTCTCATTCCCTTGATAAATCCTAACTTATTCAACACACTCTTTGGCAAGTCATAAGTTATACTTAACTCTCTAAATTTGAAATAGGATGCATCATGTATAAAGGGCTCAGCTACTTCATTACTATAAAACTGTTTGTAATAATCTATTGCAGCTATATTTACTGTACCAACAGAATCGCCATTAACAAAGTAACCTTCTAAATTAATACCATTTTCTCTAATTCCATTTGCTGCTGTCTCCTCATACAAACCAGAATATTCTCCCCAGAATTCAGACAATGAATAAAACCTACCTCCTATCTGGAAATCAAATGTAGCTGCTATGTTAAAATTATAAACTCTCATTGTAGAAACAATACCTCCAATAAAGTCTGGTAATATAGAACCAAAGGTTGAATTTGGCTTACCTACATACACTCCATTGCTTTGCAAAATAGGATATGTTTTGCCGTTAATAACTGTATCGGCAATAGCTACACCTTGCAATTCTCCCCAGGAGCCTCCTACTACGTGTACTGCTTGAATAAATCTCCAGTTATCCCGGCCATCTGGGGCTAACATTGTATTCATTCCAGCTGGTAACTCTTCTACTATAGAACGGTTTCTTGCAAAGTTAAAGGCAAGATTCCAGTCTATATTCTTAGTCTTTACAGGTGTTACATCTATTGTCAGCTCTACTCCGTAACGCCTTACAGCACCTGCGTTTGTCAGGTAAGCGCTATAACCTGTAGAGGATGGAATTGTTATTGCAACAATATCGTCTTTATGCAATTCATTATAGTAAGTGATGCTTGCACCTATACGGTTCTTGAGAAATCTCAAATCAAGGCCTGCTTCATAAGAACTGTTAATAGCAGGATGGACATTAGGATTTATTAAAGTATTTGGAGTATAAGTAAATGGTATTGTAAAACCGAAAGGTGATGTATAAGGCTGTGCTGACGATCCATAAGTTGTGACTAATGCCTGAGCTCTTACATCATTACCTACCTGAGCCCAACCTGCACGTAATTTACCAAATGTCAAGACATTATTCTTAGGTAATAAGTCTGTGAAAATAAAGCTAACACCCAAAGATGGATAAGTATATCCATTATTGTTAGCAGGCAGGGCTGAACTCCAGTCTCTACGGATTGTTCCATCAATATAAACCATATTCAAAATACCAACTGACAATCTAGCGTATACACTATTTACTTGCTTATACCATGTCCTATAATGAGGAGTTACGGGTATTGTTGCATTAGAAAACATATATACATCAGGAAGAATCAAAGGATTATTCCTATCACTTGGCCTCATCCATGCATAAAAATGATTATTAGCTTGATAACGTATATTGCCTCCTATTAATCCATCTATATCGACTTTACCAAAATTATGTTTAAACAGCAAAGCTGTTGAGAAATTATTCTCATAATAGAAATTTTTATTAATGCCGAAACTATTAACCCACCTATTATATAGCTCTGGCGCTGCACTACTTGCTAAAGCATAAGGTAGCTTAAATTGGCTCTGATATAAATTCTGGTCTCTCGAAGCACTTACACGGACTGTAATATCTTTTATAATGTTATATTCTAAAGTAATGTTACCTAAAAGACTATTATTTCCAAAATATCTCTCATAGAAGTTTAACCAGTCATAATGATTGAACCAGAAAACAGGTTTCATATATCCAGAAAGTCCATAAACATAACCATACTTAGCATATATGTATGGATTCCACCAGTTCCATGAAGCAAGATATCCATCTGGTGTACGCATACCCTGAAGTTCCTTCTGGACTTTCATATTCAGATCACGAGCAAACCACTGGTTAAATGAACCAGAAGTCTGGTTAGCATAACTATCATCAAAGTCACCTCGAACTTTATTCTGCAGATAGTTCACAAAACCATAAACTTTGAACTTCTTTGTAAACTGATAATCAAAATTCAAAGATACTGTATTTCTCTTCTGCCATGAATATGGTATAATACCATTCTGATTGATATTAGTTACAGACAAACGTGCCCTTAGCTTGTCAGTACCTCCTGTCAGAGAAATATTATTCTTGAATGTCATAGCATCTTCATAGAAATCCTTGATATTGTTAGACTGAGCTACATAAGGTACATCTTTGTTGAAATATGGATTAGGCTTACCATCGGGACCTGTTGGCCACCATGTATACCATGGACGGTAACCCTGTCCATCAAATTTTGGTCCCCATGACTCATCTGCATAAGCACTAAAAATAAAACGTGCATCATCCGGTACATTAGCCCAGGCTGGATATAAATGTATATAATCTCCGTATGTGTACGGATGATTCCCAGCTGTATCCGAAAGTCTAGTCCACTCATCATCACCGTCATATCCCTGGCCATATTCATTCTGATATTTTGGCAGGTATGATACTCTATCTCTTGTAACAGAAGTATTAATAATCACATTGAAATTATTCTTCTCACCTTTTTTCGTTGTTATCAAAACAACACCATTCTGAGCTCTCTGTCCGTACAAAGCTGTAGCGTTAGGGCCCTTCAAAACTGAAATAGACTCAATATCTTCTACGTCTACATTATTAGCTCCTGCTGGAACACCGTCTATAACATATAATGGACTTGCATCACTATTCAGAGACAAACCACCACGGATTCTTACTTTACCTCCGTAACCTAATTTAGATCCTGCTTGTGTCTTAACTTGTACACCAGAAACTTTACCTGCGATTGCACTCTCAAAATTGAGGTTCTTTGCAATATCCAATTCATCTGAACCTACCTCCTGCTGTGTGTAGGCCAGAGTTTTCTTCTCCCTGCTAATACCCAGAGCTGTTACTACAACTTCTTCTACCTGTACAGCTTCTGGTTGCATCTGTACGTTTATAACGTTACCTGTGATAGGTACCTCTACAGTTTTGTAACCAACAAAACTGAAAACTAACGCTTTAGCGTCTTCAGGCACACCAGTTAAGGTATACTTACCTTGCACATCGGTAATAGTACCGATAGTAGTTCCTTTAACTACTACAGATACCCCGGGTAGAGCGCTACCGTCCTCTGCGCTCGTAACGGTACCTGTAATAGTCTTTTGTGCAAAAGCTTGCATTCCCAGGAAACCAAGGAATGCAACCAATAACATTAGCTTTCTCATAAATCTTTAATTTTATAGTTTGTATAATATATGGTTTCGCTAACAAATTTATAAAACTCTCTTAATTTTCCAAAAAATTTAGAATATTTTTATAAAAATTACTAACCACTATTAAAAATAATGTCCACAATACCAAATAATTAAACTC
>JALVRO010000086.1 GCA_027031265.1 Bacteroidales bacterium
AAATAAAGAGGTAGAGTTTTCAAAGAAAAAATTTATAGTTAGCAAAACAGATACTAAGGGGAGGATTACTTTTGTTAATAAAAATTTTTGTGATGTTTCAGGATATACAGCAGTAGAGTTAATAGGTGTAGAACACAATATTTTACGCCATCCCGATATGCCAAAAGCAATATTTTATATGATATGGAAATCTCTTAATGCAGGAGTAGGAGTCTCCGCAGTTATTAAAAACTTATCAAAAAGTGGAAGATACTATTGGCTTATCTCTGATATTTCTGTAGAGAAAGATTCTAATGGAAATTTAAAAACATTTAGCTCTTTCAATAGAATTGCTCCAGAGTATGTTAGAAAAGCTATTGAGGAGTTATATAATGAGATGCTTTTAGTTGAAAAAAGAGAAGGAGTAGAGAGTTCTCTTCAATATTTAGAAAAGTTCTTAGCACATAGAGGTATGAGTTATGATGAATTCCTAGAAGATTTGGCTAAACCTAAAGGAGTTTTAAATATACTTATTGATAGTTTTAAAAAAGTAGTTAATTAAAATAACTACTCTATAGTATTCATTGCAATATTATTATATTGATTTATTACTCTTCTTGCGTAAAGAAATTTATTTTTATAAAATTTTTTCTCATTAAAAGAGGTAATCATTACTTTTTTCCCAGCAGAACTAGCATGAATAAATTGACCATTGCCAATATAGATACCTACATGGTTAACTCGACGTTTAAACTCTTTTGTAGTATCAAAAAATACTAAATCACCCTTTTGTAGCTCTGAAAAACTAATCTTTTCACCTATCATTGCTTGACGGCTAGAGTGGCGTGGAAGGATAATACCATTCTCGTTAAAAACATATTTAGTAAAACCAGAACAGTCAAAAGCAAAAGGTCCATTGGCTGCCCAAACATACTTAACACCTAAAAATCTTTCAGCTGTTTCAATAATTTCATCCTTTTTACTCTCCTCTAGCCAGTTCTCATCTACTGTAAGTGCTTGAGTAGTAAGCTCCTCAATAGAGTAGGTATTTTCAACAGGAATCTCTTCTATATTGCTTATGAGTTCATCAAGTGGATTAGAGGTATTATTGGAGATATATGATGAGGAGCTTGTTATTTCATTATCTTCTTGCAGAGGATAGACCTTTGCTAAAGGTAGTTCTTCTATTTTATTTGTATTAGACCTTAGTATTTCTTGACTATTCTCATGTAGTTTAAATACTGTTTTTCTATCTGTAGACTTCTCTGGGGTAATCGTTGATATTTTCTCTTGCATACATCCTGAAAAAAGAATGGGTATAACCACCAATGCTAGAGAAACTTCTTTGATTGTTCTCAAAAAGTTTCCTTTTTTAATAATGGTTTTGGAACAAATATATGTTCAAGTGAGAAAAATTTACAAGATAATTGTGTAGAAATTGTGTAGAAAAAGTGAAAAATTAATTTGTATTTTTAAGTAACAAAGTAGATGTTTTTTAACTATTATATAATATAGTTAAATATAATAAATACTTAAGTAAGACTACTATACTATAGATAACTTTAATTTAATAGGAGATTTATAATGAAAAAAGAGCTATTTTTACTAATATTACTACTATTTACTGCTTGTGAACAGAGGACTGAAGGTTCAAATCAATTAAGTACAACCAATGAAAAAAAAGAAGTTTTAGAAATTAAGCAAGATAAGTTTTTAAAAGATATAGGTTTTGAAGTAAATGGTGAAAAAATCACTATTGATATAAATAGAACAACAGAGTTTATGAAAAATATAGAGAATCAAATGCAAAGTCGAGCAAATGAGATAGAGCATAAAATTGAAGAAGCAGATATCAATTTTACAAAAGGTTTAGGTATTGAAATTGGTGATGATAGAGTAGAAATTGATTTAAATAAAACTAGAAATATGTTACAGCAGATAAATATTCTTATGAAAGATATACTTTTAGATATAAATAGTAC
>JALVRO010000087.1 GCA_027031265.1 Bacteroidales bacterium
CATTGATCATGTTTGATGGAATTAGACTGAACAAAGCAGATGATGGCAATGTTAACTGGAACATGTTTGCACCTGGAATTTTTTCCCGGGTAAATGTTGGCCTTTCGTCCCAGAGCACAACCTGGGGTGCTGGAGCTATGGGTAGTGTGGTTAACTTTACCCGCGCCCTGCCACAGCCAGGATTAAAGACAAATACCCGGCTATTTTATGGAGCATTCAATACACAAGGAATAGAAACACGGGTCAGCTACAGGAAACCCAAGGCTGTTGGCTCTTTTTTGGACATAGACCTCTTTGGACAAAAAAGTGATGGTTACATATCCGTACCTGACTCTTTGCAATTGCCTGGGGTTGAATATATCCCCACTTCACTTGAGGAAGTTAAGTTAAATATACTCAGTGGTTACAACTTTAGGGATAACTCGACTATAAAGTTTTATTTCAATGCTTTTGCAGACAAACGCAGTATGGGTATAAAGATTAAGGAAGATAATATTGTAAAACATCCTACATTTTTTGTTGCTACTAAATACTCCCGGCATTTGGGCAAGCTCCTGTTAGAGACAAACATACACATGACCAGCGAACACTATTTCAAAACAATAGAAAAACTCAAGAGAGGTAATTACTCTCTTATATACGTCAACTCCGTGCGTAAAGATGCCGGAGCAAATCTACTACTTCACGGGTCTGTCTCTCAACGTCTTAGTATGAGTGCTGGGATTATTTCAAGCTGGGGTAGTGTGCTGGGAAAAGATGTATACCAGAGCTCAACAGATGTCGTTATTAATAACGGCCGGATCCTTTCATTTGATTACTTCTTTAATTTGTCTTGGGTCGCGCTGAAAAATAAAAATCTCTTGCTTTCGGCTGGCAGTGCGCTGAATATGAGTTATATTATAAAGCCGAGCTTCATAATTGATAATCCTACAGAAGCCACTGACTTTATGTTCCAATATACAGGAGAACATAACAATAACAGGCTCTTTGACTGGTCAGGGAAACTGGCTCTTACATACTACCTGGGGAAACATAAATTTACCATAGGCTACAACTCTGGCTATACACTCCCCACTCTCGACGATCTAACACGTAGCGGGTTCATGCGCCTAGGATTTAAATTGGCCAACCCATTGCTAAAACCAGAAAAAATCTATGACTTATACACAGCATACACATGGACATCGCAGAAAATAATGCTGAAGGCAAACCTGCATCACAAAATCGGATATGACTTTATGTACTATGTCGAGACAGGAGATTATCTCTTTGGCGGACGCAAACCAGTCATTCAGAAACAAAACGTGTCCCATGCAATTATTGACCTGGTTGATTTAAACGCCAATTACACACCCTGTGGTCTCTTCTCCCTCTACACATCCTACACATACACCAGGGCACTTATCACTTCCTTTGACAAGCATCCTCAGTACAATGGCAAAAAGATAACATACACTCCAGAGCATAGCCTTGTTGTAGGTATACAGCTGAGGACAAAATATGTTTATTTATCTGGAGACTTGCGCTATTATTCCATGATGTATACAGATGTTGCCAATACACAAACTGTGCCCTCACGTTTATTTATCGATACCAAGGCCAAAGTCTATATCAGTCCACATACACGTTTAGAGCTATCTGTAGAAAACATAACAAACAAGCAGTATTTGATTTATACAGACCAGATTAGCTTGGGACGCTTCTGGCTCATTACGTTACAATATAGTTTGTAATCACTCTGCAACAAAGACTTGAAAAGCCTTACTATACAAGCATGGTTTAGAATAATACTGACCTTTTCGAAAATATCATTGTATAGCCTTAAAGAGTCAGAGGGCCAAAAAGTCTAGCAAAACAAACGTTACTATATTTTCAGAATATCAGCCTGTAGGAAATATGTATCTTCGATGCGCGGGCCGTCAGCGACCTGTCCGTTGTGCCAAGGGCATAAGTTAAATTAAGAATAGCGCTACGAAGCATAAGATTTATTCCCAGTCCTACAGCAAAGGTATGGAGTGTCTCATCTGTGGTAATTGTATGCGTCTGGACCAGACCTCTGTCAGCGAAAAATAAAAGGTAGGAGGAGCCCAGACGCAAACGTGGCTCTATTGTCAGAAGATAATAAGCTGTAGCTCTGAGCTGCTGTTCGCCGAATCCTCTGAAATCTCCATACCCTCCAATGTGCATCACCTCATTGTCAAAAATCTGTGGGCTCACAATAGCCTTAGTACGGAGGCGCATTAACACCGAAATATTTTTTCTTAACTTTGTAAACTTCTCTACATCAAAGCCATAAGACATTGACCATGACAGAGAATCTGCTATACGTTTACGGCCATAAGATACAGAGGTATTTAACAAAAAGCCCTGTGAGGGAAGAAGACTGTTATCACGGCTGTCAATGAAAAAGCTTGTGCTAAGCAGTCGTTTCTTGACAGAACGATCAGATTGTGTAGTCACAGTTGTCAGGTTATTTTCGCTGTGCCATGAGAATGTGATATAACTGAGGCCATGAAAAAAATATGACAGGCCTACTGATAAAGATAAATTTAGCTGTGTTGTATCTATTTTCTGGCTAAAAAGACGCATATCCACTCCAACAGGCAAGCCTCCAAGGTAAGGCACCTGGAGACTGGCCTTTAACTGTTGCCATCCTGCACGGGGCCTATCCCACGCCAGGGAAAAATCCTCTGCCTGCAACAGGGCCTTGAGCCGCACATTAATGTGACCAATAGCAACGAGCCTGCCATTCTCATAACTCATGCCTACCAAGGCACTGGCAGAATTTACCCTGCGTCTGGAGAGCGACAGTACAGGACGTGCAAGGCCTGGATAAAATTCTATTTGCGGCGTATCGGTCATGGTCAAGAAATCAAGGCACGACAGATTAAACTGGATTTGTTCAAAATCCCTCAGGACAAATGGACGGCCAGGCCTTAGAGATAAATAATTCTGCAAAAAACGTTTGCTCACATGCACAGAGTCCACGATTTTTAATGTATCCCATACGTAAAAATCTCCACGTTCAATCTTTGCTGTGCACGAAAAATGTCTCTCATGCAAATGGCAGTCCTGGTCCACGACATGGGCAAATGGGTATCCGTTGTTTCTCAAATCCAGAATCTGCTCATCTATAATCTTTGACCAGAAAGAAGGAGTAAAAATCTGTTTTTTCCAGCCCAAAATTGTGCTGTCACTGTTTTTTATAACTATCAATGTATCAATAAAATACTTCTGACCTTTGTGTACATAAACCCTTATTTCTCCAATCCCAGAAACAACAGAATCGGCAGAGGCTTCTAGAAATCCCCTATCTCTGAGGCGGTTAACAAACTCTGTTATCCTATCGCTTGCCTGCACACTATCCCTGGCGCGGATGGTATAAATTTTCTTTCCTCTGCTTTGGTCAAAAAATCTGACACTTATGCGCTGTGCCACGGTATTATTAACCACAAGAAGAAAAAAAACTATTATTTTGATAAATTTGAACATTATTTAACCAGAAAAAAATTTGTCATGAAGCTTAACAAAGATATAATAATTGCCATTGACGGGCACGCTTCCTGTGGTAAAAGTACTCTTGCCAAGCAATTAGCCAACACACTGAATTACACTTATATTGACACCGGAGCCATGTATCGCGCCGTAACACTGTATGCCCTGCGCCGCGGCCTGATCAGTGACCATGTCCACACACAAGAATTGATTAACGACCTGAACAAAATCCACATTGAATTCCGCTACAATGCACAGCTGCAAAAAGCCGAAACTTACCTTAATGGCGAGAACGTAGAGGATGAAATACGCGGCATGGAAGTGTCACGCTGGGTAAGTCCTATTGCCGAGATAGCAGAAGTACGCTCACATCTCGTGCGTCTGCAGCAAGCAATGGGCAAGAACAAACGCATTGTAATGGACGGCCGGGATATTGGCACAGTTGTGTTCCCGGATGCAGAATTAAAAATATTTCTCACTGCCAGCGCAGAAGAACGTGCCCGCCGCCGTTATCTGGAGCTAAAGGGAAAAGGTCAGGATGTTGACTTTGACGAGATATTAAAGAATGTGCAGGAAAGAGACCGTATTGACAGCAGTCGCGACGTGTCACCTCTCAAGCCTGCCGATGATGCAATAATCATTGACAACACAAACCTGGGCATAGAAGAACAATTTGCCCTTGTCATTGCCATCCTCGCTGTGCGCTTCGGCAATGGGATTGACTGCTTAACAAAAGATTAGATGATTTTAAACAAGCTTATTATTAATAGCTTTCTTAGCTAAACCCACTTCATAGAGTGAATTCTGATCCAGCCAGCCATAAACTCGAAGGGATATGCTTTTATAACATTACTATATTAAAGTTCTGCAGCCTGCCATTGTATATCATGGGAGGGCCGAGCCTCCCATGAATAATTTAAAATATTTCGTTTTAAGAAATGATATAACAAGTGACTGCCGTCTCAGAGCATCCTTAAAACTGGTAAACAAAGCCAAAATTAAGACTTCGCCCAGGTCCTGTAACACCCGAAGAATAAGGACGATACCGCTTGTCCAGTATATTCTCAAGATTAAAGTAAAGCAGTAGCCTACCCCAGTTGTATTTTAACGAGGCGTTTAGCGTCCACCATGCAGGATAATATGGATTTCCATTTGCATCTATTGCGTATAGATGAGGTTTGTGTTTCTCACTGGGCGCCAGCTGGTCATAAGGTATCTCTCCATTAAAACGCACAAACAAATCAGATTTTACATGTGCCTGGCCAAACATTAAATGTGAAGAACCAAACATGGGTGGAACATGCCTTAGAGTATTACCATGGCTATCAAAACCTCTCATGTATGTGAAATAATTTTTCCATGTAAACAAGCGTCCAATACGCACACCTAGCTCTATTTCCGTACCCCATACCTGGGCATAATCAGCATTTACCAATGCCTGCACCCTGCTCATCTCTCCATCATAAATTATAGAATCCTGACCATTGAAGGTATAAGCAGATCTGACGATTGCATGGTCTAAATATGTATAGAAAGCTGCTATATCAAAATAAATCCTCTCGCCTAGCACACGAAGACCATTATCCACAGTATAAGCATATTCTGGTCCCAGGTGAGAATTGGGTACTATCACACTGCCAGGCTCTGAGTCAAAGACTTTACCTATATCATCAATATTCGGTGCACGAAAACCAGTGGCCAGATTGAAGCGATATGCAACACTTCTGTTAAACTTATAAACAAATCCTGCCGATCCACTCAGTGCTCCTTTATTTAGCTGTGCCTGTTTGAATGGGAAATTATAAAACGTTGTATCAAACGGAGCATAAAGCCATACACGGGAATAACGTACACCCAGGCTTAGCGTAAGCTTACCGTCTAATAACAAAGTCTTTGTCTGCATATACAAAGCCCCTGTGTTATAAATTGAACCGTTGGGATAGCGCGTAGGTGCTGGCATGATGCTATCCGTGTAAATATTCTCTTTATTGGCAAAAGAACCTATTTTGTTAGCCACCATCTCTGCTCCATAAAATAGCTCTGTTTTCCCACCCAGCCGCTTCATCACATCCAGATTAGCAGAATACACAAGCACATGCTCTGTCCTATTACGCAGCAACGAATCACGGAATTTACGGTCATGACGGCTTTCTGTGTAGTCTTGGTAAGCTAAAACAAGCCGCAAATTATCCCACAGTTTTGTGTGAGCTGTATTAGTCCATCGTAGATGATTCATTATCCATTTCTGTGGACCATAATACCACTGCGCATACTTGGGCAAATCTTTCTTCAATAATATGAGCCTGTCATAACGGGGTATATTCGTTGTGCTGGAATAATGTAATGAATAAGCCAGATCGTTGTGGTCATTAACTTTAAAACGCAACTTCTGCATCACATACATTTGGCCATAACCCGAAGGTATTTGTATCAAAGAATCAGGATTATTAACCACTATATCACCAGTATCTGTGTGTGAGACGAAAAATTTTCTTAAATATTCCTGTGGACCAACACGCCCCATACGCAGGTCATTATAATTATTCAGGGTAATGCTCGTTATGCTAGCCAGGCGCCTGCCACTGACGCCCAGGTCAAGATGTGTTGATGTTGCCATGTCTGCACTCCAGAAGCCAGCTGCAATATTTGATCTGACTTTCAGATGTCCGTCTGATGAAAACATTGGTTCCTTGGTATGAAAATCCATCACTCCGCCCAATGCATCACTTCCATAAAGGTTGGAAGCAGGGCCCATGATTATTTCACTCTCCTCCAGCACAAATGGGTCTAATGAAATAACATTCTGCAAATTACCACTACGATAAATAGCATTATTCATTCTCACACCATCTACGACTATCAACACACGATTAGCGGCAAATCCTCTTATCATAGGGCTACCTCCACCAAGCTGTGACTTCTGTATATAAACTTTATCAGTTGTACCCAGCAGGTCTGCCATTGTCTGAGGAGCAAACATGGTGATATTGTACAACTTAACAGGCACTAAACTACGGGGTACTTCTGATATAGGCTGCTCCCACTTATTAGCTGACACCACAATGCCCTCCAGCTCGAAATGGTCTGGCTTTAGAATGACCTTGAAATTATTTGCTTCCAGCTGTTGCCATGTAATCCACAGCGGCATATAGCCATCTTTGTACAATGCAACATCTTTATCCTGAAACAGACTGATATCAGCCTTACCCAAAGAGTCAGTAAAAACCACACTCTGGCCATCTGTTATTTTCACACCTTTTATGGGTAAGCTTGCCTCATCTGTGACAATGATTGACTGTGCTATTACACCAGAAAGACTAAATAAGAAAATGATTAACCATAATACACGTCGTTTCATATACTCTGATTTTTAATGTTGTTTCATGAACAAATCAAAACCCTATGATAGGCTATCATAATAATTATGTAAAAACTGGACAATGTTCTCTGTCATAAACTTCTTAACAACCTGATCTGCAGATATTTTAACACTTAATTGTTTTAGTAACTGGCTCTGGTCAAAAGCCTCCAGAAGGTCTTGCTCCAGTTGCTGGAAATATAGCGGCGAGGGATAAGAATCCACTGGATCAATAAACCCATCAAAATCACTACCCACACAGAAAACATCCCAAATCGTTTCATCAGGCTCAGGCAGGTGTCTACCCCTGGCATAATCAATGGCTCCCTGCACCATTGAGATAATATTCTCCATTATCTTGTTGACATCACAGATTTCCGCTCCTGCCCATAGCAAATTCTGGTCGAAATTTATCCCTACAAGGCCTTTGCTACGCCATATATGGTAAACCTCCTCGGCCGATATATTTGTCTGATTGTGAGCAAAAGGTGGATGGTGGTAAATAACATTCTCAATGGTCTGACTACCGCTATATGCAGCATGGCTATTTATTATTGGCACAGTATAATCAAGTTCCTGGCTTACAAAATCATAATACTGGCGGCGTGCTGCAAGGCTAAAATGCTTTGTATCTATCAGCACAGGCCACGAGCCACAGCTCTCATCCAGTCCAAGTAGACACTTGATTACCCGCCAGCCATCTGGACTAATGGGATTACCAAGTCCAAAACGCTGGTCCAGAATTTTCTCAAACATATAAATGCCGTGGGCATGACCAGCCAGGCCATTATAAAAATGATGTGTAAACGTGATAAACACCGGACGCAAAGCATGATTTTTTAACGCCTTCACATTCTGCACAATCTGCTCAACATCAAGATTATACTTCTCATAAGACAGTGTACCACTTATCAATGCATGTGCTCCTTCTACAGAGGGCAATGCTATAATTTTACTATTATTATTCAACGCAGCGGTAAAATCATGCTTATTATGCGGAAATACAATCTCATAGTTTTTATACTCTGGCTCTATATCAATAGGAGGACGATGCTGTTGTTGCAAGTAATCAAACTCCTCTATCAACAGGTCAAAGAAATTATCTATGCGGGCAAAGTTCACATTCATCAAAAAAATAGCCAGATCTCCTACATTACGGAAAATAGCGGGAATCTTAAAGCGTAGACTGCCCAGGACCTGCCAACCTTTTTCTATATAGCCTAATGAGGGAAAAATGATTTTCACCCGGCCATCAATGAGGTTCTTTACATTAGTACGAGCCTTGCCACTGCGGGCTATAAAAGAGGTTCTGGTATACTTCCAGATACTGGAATAATTATTATTCGTTGTATTAAGGAAAGGCTTTAGTGTCAGATGAATGTGTAAATCTGCATACCTGAGTTGCTTGTTCATATCTTTTTATTTATGTGTTTAACGTTGTTATTGAAAAGTTTTTTTATATGGACGGAATTTAAAAAATTTTTATCATTTTTGATAAAAACTTGTTAAAAAGTATTTAAATGGGCTCAAAACAGACTATCGGACTCATTACACTGGTATCGTTGTTCTTTATATGGGGATTTTTCACATCCATGAATGACATTCTGATTCCACACTTCAAGGATCAGTTCACATTGAGCTATTTCAAAGCAATGCTTGTGCAATTCTCGTTTTTTGGAGCATATTTTACAGGCTCAGTGATTTATTTTCTCATCTCCATAACCAAAGGGGATCCCATCAACCGGATAGGCTATAAAAAAGGCATTATGATAGGACTAGCTCTCTCTGCCTTGGGAAGTGCCCTGTTTTACCCTGCTTCTGTGGCTAATAGCTATTGGTTTTTCCTTTTTGCTTTGTTCATTGTCGGACTGGGATTCACTATGCTTCAAATTTCTGCAAATCCCTATGTCGCTATCCTTGGTAAACCAGAAGGGGCTTCGGCCCGGCTAAACTTTGCCCAAGGCTTCAACTCCCTTGGTACAACAATCGGTCCTGCTCTGGGCGGATATCTGATTTTTCATTATTTCCACGGACCGCGAGCTGTGCAGTATCCTTATTTAGTGTTTGCTCTGATTTTCATTGTTTTGCTTATCATTGTCTGGGCTATTGACCTGCCACGCTATGTCGCAGACCAAGAGATAGTCAAGGATGCAGGAGCTCTCCGTTATCCCTATCTCGTACTGGGTGTAGTGGCTATCTTTATGTATGTGGGCAGCGAGGTTAGTGTAGGCAGCATGATGATTAATTTCCTTGGGCTAAAAGACGTCGCTGGGCTTAGTCATGCAGAGGCTGCTACCTTTGTATCTATCTACTGGGGTAGCTTGATGATTGGACGTTTTGTAGGATCAATCTCGCTGAGCCAGCACATGGACCAGTGGAAAAAATGGGCTCTTATGTTCCTTGTTGCAGCATTAGGTTTTGTGTTCTTTGGTTTGTTCAAAGGCTTTGGGAAACTCCGCTTCTATGCACTACTACTGTTGATTAACCTGGTAGGATTCATTCTGGGTAATTCACTGCCACACAAGACATTAGGATTGTTCGCCTTGATTAACGTGTTATTGTTAATCATAGGGGCCACGGCCAAAGGACAGCTTGCAATGTGGGCAGTAATTGGTATTGGACTGTTCAACTCTATCATGTGGTCAAATATTTTCACTCTGGCTATTGATGGCCTGGGACGTTACACAGCTCAAGGCTCATCACTTCTCGTAATGGCCATTGTAGGAGGTGCAATAATCCCCGTAATTATGGGACACACAGCAGACCTGATTGGTGTGCAACTCTCTTATCTAGTACCCGTTATCCCATATTTGTATCTTGCTTTTTACGGTTTCTGGGGCTATCGTTTGGGGAAATCATCCTGAAATTCCATAAGCTTGACCTGAATGCAGTGGCTCTCTAACCGTAATTAATCTTAGGTTTCAACCTGGCAGTGTGTTTCAGATGGATTTTTTTATTAAAAAGAACTCTATAGTTATGATAAAATTTTCTTAATTTTAAAAAAAATCTTTTTCCCATGAAGTCAATAAGCGTTTTATTAGTTTTATACTTTATTTTTTTCTTTTCTCCAAAAAGAATCTATGTCTCACCAGATGGGAATGACAGGGCATCTGGGAATTTTTTTCATCCTGTACGCACTATTTCTGAAGCTCAAAAACGAGTAAGAAGTTTAATAAAAAAAGGGGCTAGAGGAAAAATAGAAGTGATTATTTCCGAGGGTATTTATTATTTAGACAAGCCTCTAGTCTTTACACCAGAAGACTCTGGTAATGATAACCTTACAATAATTTACCGCTCCCGTAAAGGCAGTCATCCTGTAATCACTGGAGCACTGGTTACCAGTGATATAAAGCAGCAAGGGAAAGAATGGATAGCAGAGCTGCCAGAAGGAACCAATCCTTATGATATTTATGTTAATGGTATTAGAGCAACACGGTGCCGTATGCCTAATAAAGGATATTTTAAAATAAAGCACGTAGAGCAGACTGTGATTGAGGGAGAACAGGGCAAAATACCGCGGTTAGCTTCACAGAAAATACAGATTCCTGACAAATATTTTGACGTTTTAATGAAACTACCAGAAGATGATTTAAAAAGAGTAAGATTTATAGCTTTCCACAAATGGGATAATACAATCAGAAATATCTCTGGTTTAGATACTTCTACAAAAAGCTTCATAACAATAGGCGAAGGCATGAAGCCCTGGAACCCACTGAGAAAAGGAAAAAGAATAATACTGGAAAATCTTAAACAAGCCCTGGACTCAGCCTCTGAATGGTTTAACTGCTGCGGCAAGATACATTATATTCCCAGAAGCACAGACAGTATTGAACAGGCAAAATTCACTATTCCTGTGCGGAAAAATTTAATTATTATACGTGGGGATACTTCAAACAAAAAATATGTACAAAACTTAAAGTTTCAAGGTTTGACATTTTCATATACTAATAGTCCCCTTTCAGAAGAAAATTTTGAGCCCAAACAGGCAGCCGCCAGTATAGACGCTGCTGTTTTGCTGGACATGGCACGAAATATTTCTTTTACTGACTGCCAGATTATACATACAGGAAACTATGCTATATGGTTCCGTTCTGGATGCACAAACTGTTCGGTAGAGAACTGCAATTTATCTGATCTAGGAGCTGGAGGAGTACGTATTGGCACAACAGAATTGCCATCCTGTAAAAACCCTATTACAGAGAAAATCATAGTTAAAAATAATATTATTTCACATGGAGGCAGGGATTATCCCAGCGCTGTTGGTATCTGGGTTGGCCAAAGCGGTAGTAATACAATTATTGACAACAAAATTTTTGACTTCTATTATACTGGCATTTCCGTAGGATGGACCTGGGGATATGGGAAAAGTTTTGCCACTGACAATAAAATAAAACATAATCTTATCTACAAAATCGGACAGGGGGTTCTGAGTGATCTGGGAGGTATTTATACTCTTGGCGTTTCACCCGGTACTTTAATAGATAGCAATATAATCCACGATATACAGTCATATAGTTATGGAGGTTGGGGAATATATTTAGACGAAGGTTCCACTGGTATTGTGGTTAAAAATAATCTTGTTTATAACACTAAAACAGGCGGATTTCATCAACATTATGGTAAGAATAATCTTATAAAGAATAATATTTTTGCTTATTCCAGTAATCAACAATTGCAATTGACACGTCTGGAAAAACATCTGTCTTTTACCTTTGTTCACAATATAGTAATAGCAAACAGAGGCTATTTATTTTTTGGGGTATGGAAAAAAGCTGATATAAAAACGGATAGCAATTGTTATTGGTTTGAGAATGGGAAAAAATTTGACTTTTCAGGCATGAATTTTACACAATGGCAGCAAAAAACAAAACACGACTTACACAGTATAATTGAGAATCCTGGAACCCTGGATACCACTAGGAACAGATTTACATATAACGACGATGTTATCAGGAAAATAGATTTTAAAAAGATTTTTGAGTAAACCAGTAGGGCATTGCAGGGATATTAAGTGCCACAAGGCACACCACAAAACCTTGTAAGGAATTGCAGGGAAAGAGAGAGGGAGAAAAACAGAGACTAACACACCTCGTTGCTTCGCGCCATGTCGTAGTGACGGGCGGCACCGTATGACTTTTCCAAAAAAAAACATTAAATTAACAAAAAAATACCGTCAGATGAAAAAGCTATCTTTCCTGCTAATAATCAGTATCACATTACTTTTCTCTTGCCAAAAAAAGGAGTTTGATCCAGTCAGATTCGTAGACCCTTTTATTGGCACAGGAGGACATGGACACACTTATCCAGGCGCTACCCTTCCCTTTGGAATGGTACAGCTTAGTCCTGACACACGCCTTTCGGGTTGGGACGGATGCTCAGGATACCATTATTCAGACACAATGGTTTATGGCTTTTCCCACACACATCTGAGTGGTACTGGCTGCTCTGATTACGGAGATATTTTGCTCATGCCAATGCACAAATTAATTAGCTTCAAAAACACAGAATATGCCTCACATTTTTCTCATGATAAAGAATTTGCCTCCCCTGGCTATTACCGCGTCTTCCTAGACGACTATGGCACGCTCGTAGAGCTGACAACCACACGTCGCGCAGGCTTTCATCGCTACTCATTCCCAAGCAACTGGGAAAACTATGTCATGCTTGACCTGCGCCACAGGGATAGAGTACTGGATTCTTATCTGAAAATAATCAATGATTCTACCGTCACAGGATGGCGTATCTCTTCGGCATGGGCAAGGGAACAACACGTTTATTTCTACATCCGTTTTTCCCAGCCTTTTGATTCTGTGTTAATAAACGACAGTATCAAAGCAGGTCCCGGGTTTGAACTACGTTCTACCAACATTGCTGCTATTTTTCCTTTCAGTCGAATCAAAGATTCCCACCTGTTGGTCAAAGTAGGTATATCCGCGGTTGACACCACGGGCGCCAGGCTCAACCTTGAGGCAGAAATTCCTTCGTGGAACTTTGACTCAGTGCGAATGGCCGCCGACAGCGTTTGGCGCCACGAGCTTAGCAAAATTATTGCAGAGGACAAAGACACTAACAAGCTAAAAATCTTCTATACTGCTCTTTATCACACCTTGGTTGTGCCTAATCTTTTCTCGGATGTGGACGGACGTTATCGTGGTATGGATATGAAAATACACAAAACCGACGGTAAGCATGAGCAATACACAGTCTTTTCCCTGTGGGACACTTACCGTGCGACTCATCCTCTTTACACACTGATAGAGCAAAAACGAACTACAGATTTTATCCGCACATTTTATAACCAGTACAATCAGGGCGGACGTCTGCCAATCTGGGAGCTAGCTGCCAATTACACCAATTGTATGATTGGCTACCATGCTGTGCCTGTTATTGCAGATGCTTATCTCAAAGGCCTGACAGACCTGAACGGCGATGTGCTTCTGAAAATGATGTTTACCAGCGCTGATGCTGACGGCCCCGGACTAAATGCTTATCGCAGCCAGGGTTATATCGGCTCCTCAAACGAAAGCCAGTCCGTCTCCAAGACACTGGAATACAGCTTTGACGACTGGGCTATTGCACAGGTAGCCAAAAAAGTGGGCGACTCGGCCGTATATCGCCGTTTTATCCAGCGTGCCCAGTATTACAAAAACCTGTTTGACCCAATCACAGGCTTCATGAGACCAAAGCTTAACCAGACATGGAAGGATCCATTTGACCCGCGCGAGGTTGACTTTAATTTCACCGAGGCCAACTCATGGCAATATACTTTCCACGTCATGCAGGATGTCTATGGACTGATGGAACTGATGGGCGGCCGAAAAGGCTTTGAGAAAAAACTGGACGGTCTTTTCACAGCACCTGAGCAGACCACAGGCCGCGAGCAGGCAGACATCACAGGACTTATTGGTCAATATGCCCACGGAAACGAACCAAGCCATCACATCGCCTATCTCTACATGTATGCATACAACCCATGGAAAACTGAAGATCTTGTGCAGCAGATAGCAGATAGCTTTTACCGTGCCACTCCAGATGGACTGATTGGCAACGAGGACTGCGGGCAAATGTCTGCCTGGTATGTACTCTCTGCCATGGGCTTTTATCCTGTCAATCCTGTGGGCGGAGAATTTGTCTTTGGCAAGCCACTTCTGAAAAAAATTACAATTAATCTCGAGAACGGGAAACAATTCGTCATAACTGCCTCAGGACCTATTCGCAAAGATACGTACATCCAGCATATTTACCTGAACAATAAGCCTTACAAACGTGGTTATATAACATACCAGGACATTATCAAAGGAGGTAAACTCCATTACAGCCTCGGCATACAAAAGCGTTATTTTTACCGCATTGACCGCCTGCCCCACAGTAGCATCACAGACCATAAAATCGTGATTAATCCGGCTCTGGACGGTGCAAAGCGCATATTCCGTGATAGCACCCTTATCTCAGTGACTACCACCGAACCAGAGCAAGTTTTCATCCAGATTGATAGCAACAAACCATTCCGTTATACCACGCCTTTTTACCTGGACACCACTACTGCCATGCGTCTATGGGCAGAGCGTGACGGAAAGATGAGCAAAGTTCTGACAGCAAAATTTTACAAAATACCAAAAGATAAAAAAATTATCCGTCTGACACAGTGGCATCATCAATACCCTGCCAGCGGACACGATGCCCTGATTGACGGCATACGTGGCGGCCAGGACTTTAGCAGCGGGGACTGGCAAGGCTATTATTACGACGACCTTGTGGCCATTGTGGACCTGGGCAAGAGGCACAACGTTACAGAAGTCGGAGTGGGATTTTACCAAAACGCCCGCTCCTGGATATGGCTACCACAGTATGTGGACTATTGGGTAGGGAGCGATACTATGAACATGACTTATGTTGGCCGTGTCAAAAATACAATTCCCCAGGATAGCATGGGAGTGGTGATCAAAGACTTCATTATCCGTTTTTATCCCAAAGATGATGTGAGATACATAAAAATTCTGGCCAAAAACCATCTCATCTGTCCTCCATGGCATCCCGGCGCAGGTGACAAAGCCTTTATTTTCGCAGACGAAATCTGGTTTAAGTAATTTTAATTTTTTTTAATAAAAAAATTATTTTTATAAAAAAAAAAAAAAACAAGAAATTGACTTAAACAAAAATCCCGGGCTCATGAAACGCCTATCTGTAATAATTGCATTTTTTGTTCTAATCGCTCTTTTCTCCTGTCAGAAACAGGAGGTTCTAACTCACAATGAGTTTGCAACTTTCCTGTCTCCGTATGCTCACACTGAGCAATTACCCGATGGGAGTCTGATGCTCTCTTTCCCTGACACTCTGCAGGTTATAGGCATTACTGATGATAATCACATTGTCTATAAAAAGATTATCAAAATACATTGTAAATGTAATACTAGTGGAACATGTAGCCCCTTTTATGTTCCTTCTTTAGGACAAGGTGGATGCGCTACAGATGACTGCGGAGAGTGCAACATGACAATCACTACCAGAGACAACACACATCTCAAATATTTCGCCCTGCGTTACGAGCCTTCTGAGCAGCATAAGTTTATTTACCTGGGCTTCCTGGCTTTCATGGGACAGGACTGGGACGCCACAATCCTTGATTCAATAACGAAAATGACACCCGCTTCCCTGCAGGAGATAGAAAGCCTTGATCCAGAGCAAGTAGCTGCTATTTTCCCAGCTCCGGAAAAGACGGACAAGCCATTCTACCTCTATCCTGTTTCGGTTAATGGCCATGCTGCCTATGTCATGACATCCAGGATCACCCTTCCGGGTGATTATATACCAGTGGCTAGCATAAAAAAGGCTAAATGTATAGGCTGTAATGGTAATTGTAAACTTGATCGTGCATTTCAAATTATTACTTGTCGTGATGTATGTGGCGACTGCTCATTAGAAATAGAAATAGAACAATAACCAGAGGTTTGTAGGAGTACAACTCCCGGCTAAACTCATTAAAAAGGGGGCGGCGCAATGCGCTGCCCCCTTTTTAAAATCACTATATCATAAAAATGTTTAGATCTCTTCTTCCATTTCTGCTTCTTTCTCTGGCTGCTCGTCCACAGACCATACCTCTATATTCTGGAAATGGCGCAAACCAGTACCTGCAGGGATAAGATGACCGACAATAACATTCTCCTTGAGACCTCGCAGATAGTCTGTCTTTCCGGCAATAGCAGCCTCGGTCAGCACGCGTGTTGTCTCCTGGAATGATGCTGCTGATATCCAGCTTTCTGTCTCCAGCGCTGCACGTGTGATACCCTGAAGAATCTGAACAACCGTAGCAGGTCGGGCATCACGCACTTCAATAGGTCTGAGGTCCCTACGACGTAGCCATGAATTTTCCTCACGCAAACGGCGCAGGCTGATAATCTGACCTTTGCGCACACGCTGTGAATCACCCGGATCTTCGACAACCTTCATACCGAATAAGCGCTCATTGGCCTCCATTACCCTCTGGCGGTCAACGATCTGACCCTCGAGGAATTCTGTATCGCCCGGATCCTTAATCTGGACTTTCTTCATCATCTGACGTACAATAACCTCAAAATGCTTGTCATTGATAGTAACACCCTGCAGACGGTATACTTCCTGGATCTCATTAACCAGATATTCCTGAACAGCTGTCAGACCCTTAATTCTCAAAATATCCTGTGGTGAAATACGGCCATCACACAAAGGAGTACCAGCCGAAACATAATCACCTTCCTGTACCAGTATCTGACGAGACAGTGGCACCATGTATTTCTTAACAGTACCTGCCTTTGACTCAACAAAGATTTCTTTACTACCACGCTTAACCTTACCAAACCGAACAATACCGTCAATCTCGGTCACAACAGCTGGGTTTGACGGATTACGTGCCTCAAACAACTCCTGTACTCGTGGCAGACCACCTGTAATGTCGCTTGTTGTACCAATTGTACGAGGTATCTTGACAATGTATTCACCGGCGCGAACCTGCTCACCTTCGTGTTTAAGGATATGCGCACCTACTGGCAGGTTGTAGCTGGCAAGCACATTATCACTCTCATCAACGATGAGTGCTTCTGGGATCTTTGTCTTGTCCTTGGACTCAATAATAACTTTTTCAACAAAACCAGTCTGCTCATCACGCTCCTCTTTGTATGTAACGTCCCGAATCAGGTTCTTGAACTTAATAATACCAGAATATTCAGCAACAGTAACGTTGTTATATGGATCCCATTCGCTAATAACATCACCCTTCTTAACAGTGTCACCATCTTTGAAATAAAGACGGGAACCATAATTCAGCTTATGTGTAGACAGGGTAATATTTGTCTGTGGATCGTATATTCTAAGCTCTGATGCACGGCTAATAACAATATCCACAGTCTGGCCTGTCTCTGGATCTTCGTAAGGCACAGTCCGCAGGTCTTCTATCTCGAGCTTACCATCAAACTTGGAAACAATAGAAGACTGGGCAGCCATACCACCAGCAACACCACCAACGTGGAATGTACGCAGAGTCAGCTGTGTACCAGGCTCACCAATAGACTGGGCAGCAATAACACCTACAGCCTCTCCGACGCGTACCAGTTTACCCGTTGCCAGGTTCTGTCCATAACACTTAGCACATACGCCAAACTTAGCCTCACATGTAAG
>JALVRO010000088.1 GCA_027031265.1 Bacteroidales bacterium
ATATAATACATTAGTTTTCATCTGGCTCAGGTCAAGGCCAGAAAAATACTTAAACCTTTTGTTCACCTCCTGTGAGGAGGCAGAAATAATGAAAAGAAAAAAAACTACCAGTAAAAAAGCTAACTTTCTCATAAGCTAGAATTTAAAATTTGAGCACAGTAAAATAAAATTATTTTTATTTTTTTTAAAAAATTAATTTAATTTCTATCATCTAGGTTAAAGATTATCGCCAACAACCTAATTACCAATAAATTACAAACACAAAGAAATTCACAAAAAGACTAAAAAATTTCTTAATTTCACAGACAAAAAGCCTTAGTATGAAAAAAATCTATATTTTGCTAGTTACAACAGTCGTGCTCACCACATTATTGAAAGCACAAACAACCAAGATCTTTACAAGTCATGTGGAAAAGATAGGAGTTATAGAAAAGCCATCAGAGCGTTACAGGATTATCTTTTTTGCAGGTAAAAAGACTATCGACAATCAGACAGAACCATTTGTCAGAATCAAGGTAACCAATCAGAAGCAGGTATATACAGTTACCCAGGACCAATATGTTTTCTGCATACCCCAATATTATGAATTCACAATAACCAGAAAGGACTACACACTGGTGGCAAGGCTAATAAAGGTCATCTCCTCAAATGTCAAAAGCAATACCGGAAAAGCAACAAAAGAATACAACATTATTCTCAATGACGGAACAATAATCAGGTACAATTACCCTGGCAAACAATATGTTACCATTATCAAAAACAATCTGGCTCTCCCCACCAGGCAGGTAGCAATTTTTGCCAGATACCTTACCATGGCCATTAATCAGAGCTACAAACTATAAAAAATGCGCTTCCCTGCAGGGAAGCGCATTTTTGAGCACAAAGAAATTATAAAAATTACTTGAGAGACTGGTGTTTCTCAGCTATTGTGTCAGCCAAGGTAACCAGACGGTCCAGATCCTCGTCTTTAGGCAGTCCCTTGACCAGAACAGGCTCAAGAATTTCTGCTCTCATTGTTCCCAGGAGGGACTTGAGCTGATCAGCCAGTTTTCCACCCCAACCATACGAACCAACTATACCTACGAATCTGGTCTTTGGACGTAGAGCATTAGTCAGATAAGCAGCATAAACTACCTGTGGATGCGCACCACCAAGCACCATTGGCGAGGCAAATACGACAGTTGCTGCATCTACAAGCTCAATAGCATACTGTCCCAGGTCTGTTTTAGTTAGATTAAATGGCACAACTTTAATATCCCGAGCTGTTAGCTCATCGTAAAGAAATTCAACAATTACTTTAGTGCTTTCGTGCATTGAAATATAAGGGATAAGCACCTTATTCTCAACGCGGTCCGAGATCCAGTCTTTGTATGCATTAATAATTATTTCAGGCTTTGGATACACAGGACCATGGCTAGGCGCAATATAGCGTATTTCATATTGCTCAAGCTTCTGAATATTCTTCTGAATATGCTTGCGGAATGGCATCATTATCTCTGCATAATAACGCTTTGCATCTTCTATAACCTTGTATTCATCTTCAACAAACAAACGGTTTGTTGCACGGTGTGAACCAAAAAAGTCGCAGGTAAACATAACTTTATCCTCTACCAGATAAGTTGTCATTGTTTCAGGCCAGTGAACCCATGGAGTATAGATAAATTCAAGGGTTTTACCACCCAGGTCCAGTTTGTCACCCTCATTAATGACAATAAAATTATCCTCCTCAATGTGTAGCAAGTCCATGAGCATGTTCTTGCACTTAGGATTTGTCACAACTTTTGCGCCTTCAAATTCCTCAAGCAAATATGGAATAGCACCAGAATGATCCTGTTCGGCATGATTTGCAATAATGTAATCAATATGCTCTACACCGTGACGGTCAAGTTTATTAAACAATACTTCAATCATCTCAGGATCAACAGTGTCAATAAGTGCTACTTTTTCTG
>JALVRO010000089.1 GCA_027031265.1 Bacteroidales bacterium
AGTACCATGGATCATAATCATAAACATAGTAATGATAATCTGGGTAATAGCCACCATAAAGAAACCTCATTCTTGTATCATAAGTATCGTCATCTAGATAAAAGTATCCTTCGGTAGTATCCTGATACGAAGCAGTGCTTTGATCTTTTAGGAAATCTATAGTATCCAGATCAGAGGCAGTTGCTTTAGTCACAGCATGTGTTCCAATCAGACTGCTTTGCTGTGTGATATCCTTATCAGAAGTTATATAAAGATCATCATAATCACTTTGTGTTGCAACAGATTGGACGCCGCAGGAAAACAATGTCATGCCGACCGCAAGCAAGAATATGTAGTAAATTTTTTTCATGGCTTTGGACCTTTACTGTTTCTATTCAAATATACGAAAAAAAAGCCATACTAAGCCTATAAGTAAGCAGTTTTTTGTGATTTTCAGAGATTTGAAATAGAATTTATTTTATTTCAACTAATTTTATGTAATAAATCACTATTGAACGTGGTGGTATACACTTCTGGTCACCCAGTAAACCATAAGCTATGTAAGGAGGAAAAATAAAACGCCCCGTGCCGCCCAGGCGAAGCATTTGTACAGCATCATTCAAGCCTCTTATCTCATCACTGTGGTTAATTTTAAATGTTTTCAGACCTAAAGAATCAGAATCATAACAAACTCTCCCGTCTAATAATTCTATCTTGTACCCAATCACAACCTGGTCTCCATCTTTTGGGTAAGGTCCATTGCCTTGACTGAGTATTTCATACCACATGCCCGCAGAATCCCGGTACATGTTCCATCCTTTTTCCTTTACAAAATCTGATATTACTTTCTGGTCTTTTTCGACGAGGTATTTATTTATTTCGATGAGTTTTTGCTCATAGTCTTTATGTGGTGCATGCTTTCTGGGACGGTTGGTCTTAACACATGAAGCTAGGAATGAAATAAAAATAAGCACAAAGATTATGTATATGGGCAATTTCATACCTGATAGTTTTTCAAATTTGGCAGCACCTGTGTTTTTAGATATTTTTTTAACCTGTGCAAAGAACCTATGAAAGAACCACCAGCTGCATTTTTGTGACCACCTCCCTGGAAGAAATCCCTGGCTATTAAATTTACATTATACTTGCCTTTTGAGCGGAAAGAAACTTTTATACCGTGCTCCTTTTGCATAACAAATATTGATATTTCTACACCCTTAATAGACAAAGGTAGATTTGCAATATTTTCGTGGTCACCAAGCGTGAAACTGAATTTTTTCATTATCCTATTACTCAATATTATAACGGCTGCCTCATGCTCATAATATACTTTCATACTTTTATAAAGAAGATACCCCATTAGCCTCATACGATTCTCAGAGTAATTATTAAACAAGTTTTTTATAATCTGACCTTTGTCCAATCCATAACTCAAGAGTTCTGAAGCGACTAACATAGTCTGTGAATCTGCGGAATCATGAACAAAAACACCAGTATCTGTTAGAATCCCGGAAAACAGATAAGTGGCTATAGATTTATCAATAAGCTGAGCATCAAGATTTTTAATAAAATAAAAAACGATTTCAGCTGTGGAACTTGCCGAAGGATAAGAAAAGCTGAAATCTGCAAAATTTTCAAGTTGTGGATGATGGTCAATAAGCACTTTTATTGCACTGGTTTTGAGCAGTGCGACGGAAAGATGATTTACACGCCTGGCCTCATTAAAATCAAGGCAGAAAACTATATCGCTATGGGATATCAATTCTTCTGAGCCTGAGTCAATTATCAACTTATCAATATGCTCAAACCATTGAACATAATTAGGTATTTCATCCGGTAAAACCGGGAAAATCTGAGCGTTAGTTATTTTTTGCAAGGCCATGTATAATGCCAAAATCGAAGAAACAGCATCACCATCAGGAGAGGTATGGCCGATGAGCACAATTTTTCTGGCTTCTAAAATATGCG
>JALVRO010000090.1 GCA_027031265.1 Bacteroidales bacterium
GAAGGATCCTAAAACTATAGTAGCAAAGAGTCTGAGTATTGATTTTGATTTCGAATCAGAAGACAATTTTCAGATAATGCTCAGCCCGTTTGACGATAATCGTACGGGCTATTTATTTGTGATAAACCCTTATGGCGCCAGGGCAGATCTACAGATATTTAATTTCGAAGATGCTAATAAAGATTGGAATGGTGTATGGGATGCCAAAACTACTGTCACAGATTCAGGATGGTTTGCTGAGGTTTTTATTGACTTTAGTACCTTGCAGTTTAAGAATGATAGTGTGCACACATGGGCATTGAATTTTGAGCGTGATATTATGTCCAAGAATGAGCAATCACTCTGGCAGGGATGGTCCCGTGACAAGTCTATTATGTCTGTAGAAGCAGCTGGTAAACTCGTTGGACTCAAGGATATAGGATATGTGCACCGTTTCGAACTAAAACCATATACATTGGTTGGCTATCAATATGACCACAGTAGTGGGGTACATTTCCCACTCAAAGCAGGAGCTGATCTTAATGTTAATATCACGCCGTCTCTAAAACTTAACTTGACTACGTTCACAGATTTTGCCCAGGTAGAGGTCGATCGTATACCAGTGAATCTGACAAGGTTCAGTATTTATTATCCAGAAAAGAGACAGTTTTTCCTCGAAGGAAGCAATTATTTTCAGTTTGCTATGGGCTACAGGACAGAGATTTTTTATTCTCGTGAAATAGGACTGGAGCATGGGAAACAGGTGCCTATATGGGCAGGGGCACGTCTATTTGGTAAAGTAGCACATTCAGAGATAGGTTTTCTGAATATGCAGGAAACTCCTGTTGATACTATTCCTACGACCAACAACACAGTGCTGAGATACAAACAGGAGATAGGCAAGCAGTCATACATAGGGGGGATAATAACAAATAAGATAAATTCACATGGGGCAAACCAGGTTGTTGGGCTGGATGCAGAATATCGCACATCAGAGTTTCTGAAAAATAAAAATTTGACTATAGGGGCCAAGATAGCAACCAGCTTCGAAGACTTTAAACCCCAGGATCAGGCCCTGGCCTGGAGAATATATATGGATTATCCTAATGATTTGATTGACAACTTTATGGGGGTTAATGTTATTGAGAAAAACTTTGATCCACAGCTAGGCTTCTTATATCGTTCTAATTATGATGCTTATATTTGGCACTTTCGTCTGGCACCGAGAGTGTTACAAAAATATGGTATCAAGCGGTTGGCTCTCAAACCATGGGGATTTATACTCTATCGTACCCACAGCACAGGTCAGCTTGAGAGCTTTTATAACGAGACACGTTTGCTAGGAGGTGTGTTCAAGACAGGTGATAGATTCGAGTTTAATGTGCAGCAAAATTTTGACCGTCTGGACGAGCCATTTGCCCTGACCGACTCAGTAGTAATACCAGTAGGTAGTTATTGGATGTACAAAACAGAAGTGCAGCTCGAGTCTTTCCAGGGCAGACGTTTTTGGTTCTTCTTCCTGTATAATTGGGGTAGATTTTACACAGGTCGGATTCATACAATAGAGTTGGTCAGCGGATGGAATGTTAATAAAAACCTGAATCTGCGCGAAGAATATACTTTTAACAAAGTCATTCTGCCGCAGGGAAACGTTATAACACACGAGCTGGCCACATATATCAATTTTGCTTTTACCACAAAGCTGAATGTGTCAGCGTTTATGCAATATAATAGTCTGGAGAATCTGATGATTTACAATATCCGACTGCACTGGATACCTCAGGTTGGATCAGATTTTTATTTCGTAATAACAACGGGCTATGATGAGCCAATACACCAGGTACAGCTGCTCAAGCCATACACCACAGCTACTGTGGCTAAACTTGTTTACCGTATAACATTCTAGAGTATACATACTTTGCAGTGTACCACAGGATAGACGCGTACCCAGAGCAAGCAAGTACATA
>JALVRO010000091.1 GCA_027031265.1 Bacteroidales bacterium
CCAGTCCACTGGCTTTCAAAACATAAGGAGGCTCTAATGTAGCAAGAAAATCATAAGCCTCCTGCTGCTGGGAAGCAGTAAAACTGCGATAAGGAGCTGTAGGAATAGCGTATTTGTGCATAAAAGCCTTGGCAAAAGCCTTGCTACCCTCAAGCTGAGCTGCAGCCTTACTAGGGCCAATCACATAAACAGGCTCATCGACAAAGAAATCAAAGATACCCTCGACCAGAGGCTGCTCTGGCCCAACAACGATATATCGAACATCATTTTTGAGCACAAATTCTTTTAGAGCCTCAAAATTAGTGGGCTCGATATTAACATTTGCAGCTATCTGGGAAGTACCAGCATTACCTGGAGCCACAAAGAGATGCTCGACCCTTGTGCTCTGGTGTATTTTCCAGGCCAGGGCATGTTCCCTGCCTCCGCTACCAATAACGAGAATGTTCATGTTATTTAATTTTTTTAACTTCGCCAACAAATAAAACATTTTTCCTTGGTATGAAAAACAAAAATTTGGATCTAGCTATTCATAGTTTCTTGTTGTTATTGCCCTTTGTCAATCTCGCCTTGTTTCTAAAAGGAGTATATGATTTCGAGTGGCTTGCTGTTATCTATGCAATAAATCTGCTGCTTTTGTTCCCTGTGTTCATAATTGATTGGCGCAAAAAGCAATTCACTGGTTACTGGGTGTTTTCACTGACTTTTTTCTATTCTCTGCCATGGATAGTATTTGGATTTGATATGACGGATGAGAGTTATAGTCTAACTGTAGCCTGGTTTTTCCCCGAAGTAAAGGCCCTGGTTGCCCAAAAAGCTCCTGTCTCTTATCTGCTAACGCATCTGTGGCTCAAAGCTTTAGGAGATCCTTATTATCTGTGGGAAAGGATTGTAGTGAATATTGTTCTTTCACTCATTTTATATTTATCGTATAAAACAGCAAAAAATTTCAGCAATGAGCTAAGTGGCAAATGGTTAGCAACCATAATTATTTTCTTTGCTTTTGGTGTGCTCTCATATAACTGGTACCGTTATCTTGTTCCTTACGACAAGCTTCCTGTGCTTCTGACAATAATTTTCCTATACCTGTGGTTTGTGGGAATAAAAAGAAAAGATAAGTCTCTTGTTTTCTTATCAGGAATTTTCCTTGCCCTTGCAATGTATTCGAGAATTACAAATTTTTTCCTGTTACCACTTCTACCTATAGCTTCTGTTATACACAGGAGGTACAGGAATAAATATTTATTTTTTGCTTTTTATGGCTTGATAGCTGGTTTTATTATAATTACCCTCTCACACATTAACCTAACACGGTATATTACAGAAAACATCAGTATCCTAAAGCCCTCTGAAAACCAGGGACTATGCGTAACATTAGACACATCACACAGGCCAGACAACCTGATATCTTTGTATATCGTCGACTTAAAAAGACTTTTACCTTTTCTAATTACATTTTCCATACTACTAGGCTTCTTCCAATTTGTAAGTACTAAACAAAAAGGGAAAAAATACTCTGAACTAATTATTTCATTTGCTTTATTAGCTATTTATGTCATTATCTTTAATTTTTTTCATTTCCCTCATAAATACTTTACGTGGTTTTATACAACAGCAGGCGTATATGGTGCACTTATCTTTATAGCTATTATATTGAAGCCTAAAATCTTTGTTAAAGAATGGGATTTTATCTTTGCACTGCTTTTAATAGCTGCTATATCCTTTGCAGGCTCTAATGCAGGTGCCAGAAAAATACATTTTAATTTTGCTGTAGCCTTTATTGTACCAATCTTCCTGATACTTGTATTTGAAAAATTAAATAAACCTATGCTATATACCTCTCTATTTTTTATTGCCTTAATGGGGTTCTGGCTCAATGTGAGGTATGTTTACCGTGATTACTCTCTTATCAGAATAAATGACTATTTCAAGACAGACATTACCAGAGGATTGTGGACACGAACCCCTAAAATACAGGAAACGACAACTTTCAGCCAGGAGATAAAAACCCTCCTAAAAAACAACAATTTTATCACCATAAACAAGACATACTTCTTTGCTCTGGCTAATGATAAAAGACCTGCTTCAATATGCTGGTCTGTCTCACCAGAGGGGCTCAGAAAAGTTATTAATCAAGAAAAACTACATTATGTCGTGTTCTCCAACCGGTCTATGCGTTTCTACCAGTGGGATGAGAAAGCGCCCCTAGCTATTAGCTGGGATCTGGAACGTGTCAAAGTTATAAAACAAATCCTAGACAAACACGGCAGTATTATTGCATCAAGCCCCCACAATATCTTTGTCCTATACGAAATAAAAAAAAGCGCTAATCAAAAACAGGGGCAATAGATAAACTTTATGCCTTCCAAATTCTCTTCGTCCCCATTACGGAAGCAGCTCTAGAGCTGCTTCCGTAGTCGTGCCACAGGAATACCCATTTGCTCACGGTACTTAGCAACAGTACGGCGGGCTATTTTATAACCTTTTTCCTGCAGAATCTTAGCCAGTTTCTCATCAGTCAGTGGTTTGCTCTTGTCTTCGTTTTCTATAGCCTCGCGTAATATCTTCTTAATCTCACGTGTAGAGACCTCCTTTCCATCCTCTGTCTCCAATCCTTCAGAGAAGAAGTACTTGAGTGGATAGATACCAAAAGGCGTCTGTATATACTTGCTATTTGCTACACGGGAGATAGTAGAAATATCCAGACCTGTTAGCTCTGCTATATCCTTGAGAATCATTGGCCTGAGCTTGGCTTCATCACCTGTGCGGAAAAAGTCTTGCTGATAATCGACAATAGCTTTCATGGTCTTGTAAAGGGTCTCTTCACGCTGCTTTATGGCATCTATAAACCATTTGGCAGAATCGATCTTTTGCTTGAGAAAGTTAACTGTCTCTTTTTCCTTGTCATCGAGTTTTTTCTTACCCTTTTTCTGAAGTTCCTTGACCATATCCTGGTAATACTTATTAATACGCACAGGTGGTACATTACCTGAGTTTAGAGATAGATACAACTGACCATTTATATCCTGCAGGACAAAATCTGGTATGATCAGCTGTGTATTTCGTCTCGGTGCTATAGGCTGGTAAAAATTAGCAGGCTTGGGATTAAGATGTTTTATCTGCTCGACAACGTCACGTAATTCTTCATTTGTTATCCCTAGCTTTGACTTGAGTTTGTCGTAATGTTTTTTTATAAATTCTTCGAAATAAGAATCTATTACCTTACGAGCCAACAAAAGTTCCGGGTCATCTGGTTTCTCTTTGAGCTTACGCTCTAGCTGCAAAAGCAAAGATTCGCGCAGGTCACGTGCTCCCACCCCTGGCGGGTCAAACTGTTGTATTACTCTGAGGACTTTCTCCACCTGCTCGGGCGTGACATCAAGACCGTAGAAAATAGCCAGATCACTGGCTATTGACTCCACATCCCTTCGCAAATATCCGTCTTCATCAAGACTGCCTATAATATACTCTGCAATCTGCCGGTCCACACCTTCAAGATTGGAAAAACCAACCTGCTCGAGCATGAAATCCCGGAAAGACTTTGTATCTGCATAAGGTATATTTTTCTCCTCCTTACTGTAATCTTTCTGGAGGGTTAATTTGTAATATGGTATATCCTCGTCATCCGGCATCAAATCTTCTGGAGCAAACTCATCTTCATAAGAAACCTCCTCTGTTTGTTCGGGAGCATAATCATCTTCTTCCTGGTCATAGTCTACTGTGTCATAATCATCTTCGGCCGAGAATTCCTGTTCTTTAATATCATCAAATTCCTCAGGAGCACCTTCCTCCAGTACCGGATTCTCCTCAATCTCTTTTTTGATTCTCTGTTCCAATTCCATTACAGGTACTTCCAGTAACTTGATAAGCTGTATCTGCTGTGGCGATAGCTTCTGTATCAGCTTCTGCTCTAATTTTTGCCTCACACGTGCCATTGTTCGCTTTTATAAACCTTTTGTGCAATATAAAAATTTTAGCTTTTTTTGGCAAAGATTTTGTTAATAATTAATTTTTAAACATAAATATTTGACAATCAGGTTGTTAGCAAATAACTCTTAAATGAATTACTTTAAATTGTCGATTTATTGAAAATCAAATTATTTTATCAACTTTGCCTTTAAATATTAAAAAAGGGAATTAATGTGCGGGATAGCCGGAATAATTAACCTCAGAAAAAACAACATTGCATCCACCACTGACCACCTGGTAAAAATGAGTCAACAGATCAGATGGCGGGGACCTGACGACGAAGGCTATCTTACCCGCACTTGCGAAGGTATTAAAATCTTCAACGGCCCAGACTCTGTAGAGGCAGACCTAAATCTACCTTATATCCCCAGAAAAAAACTGCCCACAGGAGAACGCATTGATATAGGGTTGATTCACCGTAGGCTCAGCATTCTGGACCTGTCGAGCGCTGGACATCAACCTATGTGCGACACTAGCCGAAAACTATGGATCGTATATAATGGAGAGATTTACAACTATCGCCAGATTCGCGCTGATCTTGAAAAACTGGGGTATATCTTCCGCACAAACACAGACACAGAAGTTTTACTTTATGCTTATAAGCACTGGGGAGAAGATGCGCTCAGTAGGCTCAACGGCATGTTTGCCTTTGCAATACTTGACCTGGGAAAAAATAAACTATTCCTTGCCCGCGACAGAGTGGGTATTAAACCTGTGTTTTACTATACTGACGGAGATAAATTTTTGTTCGCAAGTAATGCCAGAGCTATTGTTTTCAGCGGCCTGTATGAGAAAAAAATTAATTATACGGGGCTATGGTTAAACCTGGCTTATGGCTTTTCTGTCAAGCCTCTGACAGTATTTGAGGGAATATATTTGCTCGAACCAGGTCATTATCTCACCATAGACCTGGACACAGGCTTTGTAGGAAAACGGTCATGGTGGGATATCGAAACCATTCCCCCTGGGCAACGTATAAAAGATCTCCATCAGGCACAAAAAGAACTGGAGCAAATCTTGCATGATTCTATCCAATACCGGCTGATTGCCGATGTAGAAGTAGCTACATTTCTCAGTGGAGGCATTGATTCTGGACTTATTACCACAATTGCTGACAGATTTCATTCTGGTATAAAAGCCTTCACCCTGACTTTCCCTGAGCAGGACCGCACCAATGATGAGCTGGAGCGCGCCAGACGTGTGGCATCTGCTAACAAACTGAACCAAATAATAATCCAGCTTGATACAGAAGATTTGTTCAGGTCCCTCGATGCGATCGTCCTGGGTTACGAAGAACCTTTCCCACAGATGGCACCTAATTATCTCCTGTCACGTGCTGTCAAAGACCAAGGTCTGAAAATAATCCTCACTGGCCTGGGAGCAGATGAGCTTTTCGGAGGCTATGGATGGTACCTTGGAATTAAAAAATGGAAAATTTTGCGCTATCTGTCCTGGGGGGCGCGGCTCCTCCCTGCATCCAACAAAAAGAATATCAAGCTGAAATACAGCCGCACACCTCGCTCATGGTCTGAAATCTACGGACTGATGTTCACTGTTTTTCCTGATGGGCTGATAAAGCAGCTTTTACCCGGACTAGAGCCCATAGATTCTCTCTCTGCCCTGGATAGCTTGCTTAACCCCAGTAAAATCAATCTTTACACACCTGTGGAGACATATAATTTTTACGACATAAAGCTATACCTGGGGTCGCACAATCTCTACCATACAGATCAATTTTTCATGGATAATTCACTGGAAGGGCGTGTACCATTCCTTGATCACAGGTTAGTAGAATTGGCTTTCAGGCTGGATGATAGTATCAAACTTGGTCCTGAGGGTAAAGAAACTAAATTTTTAGTCAAACGCCTTGCAGAAAAATACCTGCCTCGTGATATTATCTATCGCCGGAAACTGGGCTTTAATATGCCAATGGATACCTGGGCCGAAAGCAAGCTAAAGGACTTCATTAACCAGAATATCCTTGAACTGAAAAAACTGAATTTGTTTGACAACAAGGCCATAGACCACATTCTCCATCTGAAGCAGCCACAGCAAATCTGGCACCTAGTAATGCTCAACCTGTGGTATAAAAAATTCTTCCAGTAGGCCAAAGGTCAAAACAGCTCTGATATATTCTGCCGCCAACTGCGAGGATCTTTCCATTTTGTTACAAAACCTTTTATGCTCTCCATCT
>JALVRO010000092.1 GCA_027031265.1 Bacteroidales bacterium
TACAGGCTCAAGGTTTTTAAAAAAGTAGCTGAGAAGCTCTCTTTTACAAGAGCAGCTAATGAGCTGTACATAACTCAACCCGCTGTTACTAAGCATATTAGTGCATTGGAGAATGAACTTGGGTATAAGCTGTTTAACCGCAGGGGAAACCACATTGAACTGACAGAGGCAGGAAAAATTACGCTCAGATATGCACGTGAAGCAGAGAAGGTCGTGAATGAACTTATTTTTGAGCTCAGTACTTTAGACAATCAAGTTAAAGGAGAGTTGAAGATTGGCTCAAGCTCTACAATGACACAGTATATACTCCCGGTAATTCTCGGAGATTTTAAGGCTAAATTTAAAGATCTGAGGATCTCTGTTCTCAATGGAAACACAGAGCAGATAGAAAATGCTTTGCAAAATAATGAAATAGACCTGGGAATAGTTGAGGGACAATCCAGGCGGACAGATTTTCAGTATATTGAGTTTGTCAAGGATGAAATAGTCCTGGTAGCAAGGAGCTCTAACACAGTAGCCAAGAAGCAGGAGATAACTCTTGAGGATTTGAAGAATTTACCCCTGATTTTGCGTGAGCATGGATCTGGTACCCTTGAAGTTATTGCTTATCATCTAAGACAAAAAGGTCTGGGCCTGAAAGATTTAAATATCCAGATGCGCCTTGGCAGTACCGAGGGGATAAAGAACTATATTCTTCAATCCGACGGCTTTGCTTTTTTATCCATTCATAGTGTGTTGAAAGAATTAAATAGAAACGAGCTGAGTATCATTGATATACAGGGACTGGAGATAAGAAGGCATTTCAATTTTATTCTTCCTACCGGTGAACAAAACCATCTGGTCAAAACTTTTATCCAGTTCGCGAGGCGTTATAACTTTTAGTTATCATTGATTAAAATTTATAATTTGACTTTTGTCCACATCCTTAGTTCATTTGCAATAATCACTAAAACGTAAACAAGATGTGGACAAGTATTCTAATTTTTATATTTGGAGCTGTCTTTGGGCTTCTTATCCAATATGCCAGCCTGAACAAATTTGATGTTATAAGCGGACAGGCACAGCTAAAGAACAATGCTGTGCTAAAGACTATTTTGTTAACCATAGGTGTGGGTTCGTTATTACTAAGTGTTATAATAGCACTTGGTCTGGCAAGTTTTCACATAAAACCCCTTGTATTTGGAGGAGTGATAATTGGCGGGTTATTGTTTGGTGCAGGAATGGCTGTCCTGGGCTATTGTCCAGGGACGATGGTAATCTCCCTTGGAGAAGGATCTCTAGATGCACTGGTTGGTATTATTGGCGGATTATTAGGTGGTTATGTTTTTACATTGTTATTACCACATTTACATGGGATCATAGGGCCTAATCTGGGGAAAGTATCTTTATATTCCTTGCTCGGAGTACACAAGTTTATCTATTTTCTGCTAGTCCTGTTAATTGGTGTTTTTCTTATCTGGGCCTCATTTCAGATTAGTAAGGCTAAATTCAAAACAAACAAAAGATGGATTGTCTCGGGCGTCGGACTGGCGGTGTTGAATTCTATTGTATTTCTCAAATTCACCACAAATAGGCCAATTGGAGCTTCCACAAGTTATCCGTATTTAGCCGATCTTATAGCCGGCGCGACAAACAATGGTTATTTCACAAAGATTTCTAAGCCAGGATATTGGGAAGTCATATTTTTGCTTGGCGCTGCTCTGGCAGCTTTTGTAGTTGCTATGCTAAAGAAAGAGTTCAAACTGCGCTTGATTTACTCAAATTGGGAGAAATACAAAGGTAAATCGGCTCTAAAGAGGATAATATGGGCCTTTGCCGGTGGTTTTATTTTAATTTTTGGTGCCAGGATGGCTGGAGGATGCACAAGTGGGCATATAATCTCCGGAGGCATGCAAATGGCCATTACCAGTCTACTTTTCGCAATATTCGTTTTTATCGGCCTGGT
>JALVRO010000093.1 GCA_027031265.1 Bacteroidales bacterium
GGAAATTAAAACACAGACTGGCACAGATTAACCCAGATTTACCACAGAAAAAAATAAAAGCTCTGTGTCCTATGGGAAATTAAAACACAGACTGGCACAGATTAACCCAGATTTACCACAGAAAAAACTCCGTGAAACTCTGTGTCCCTGTGGTATCATAAATTGTATTATTTGCTTTGTTTAGCTTTTTTCTCAAGAAATTGTATAAAAGGCTTGCTAAGCATTGTCCTGGTAGGATTGTTTATACTAACAACCACATCCACAGGTGATTCCATCTTTAGCCGGTTAAAAACATTCTGACTGACGCGCTGGTAGAAAGTCCCATAATCATTTCCGTAAGCCACATAATAAACAGGCTTATATTTAGGTGAGAGCAGGCGTGGCTTTAACTTAACCCACTTATCCACAACATCAGCCGTCTCCAATGTTTTATCCTCCCTGGCAAAACTCCATGCGATAAGCAAAGACCTAACAGCCCAGAAGCTGAGCATAATAAAACCAGCGAGCAACAGTATCGCAAGCCCAAGCCCAATGAAATTCATAAACATGACAGAACTTGCTACACCCACAAAGCCCACAAGAGAAAACAAAGCATACCAATAACGTCTGTGATAAAAGTAATACAAAGACGGAGTGTAAGTCTCCTCTTTTTTCTTCACATCCTGCCAATAAGCCTCCTGATAAAAAGGCACATACCACTTCAGGTCATAGTCTGGCGTAAAATTATCAAAATTAAGCGAAGCATAAATTTCACGGTTCAGATGCTGGCGGGACCAGAAACGCTGCAGATATTTATAATCTTTTTCAGTGAGAAAATGCCTCTCCCATGCGTAATTTTTCAGAAAATTATATGTCCACTGTGCATCAAAAGTACTTCGTTTGTTAATATTGGTCAGAGTATCAAGAGCCCTGTCCAGCTGAATAAAATAGTTTCTCAGTGATTTGATAGAAGTGTCACTGCCGGGACGCTGGCGGTATTTCTTTTTGTAAGCCTGTTGTATCTGGCGGGTAAGAGCAGAACGCCTGACACCCAGAACTTCATAATAATTTTGATCTATGTTCAGATCAATCATTTTTCACTAGTTTATTTTTTATATCAATGAGTTTTCCTAGAATCGAAATAGCTATCTCATCTGGCGTCTCACACTCCATCTCAAGTCCCATAGGCATGTCTATCTTAGCTACTTGCTCCTGTGTGTATCCATATTCTTCGACCAAAGTCCGGGCAAATTTTCTGGCCTTGTTTCTGCTAGCCAGCACACCCAGATATGCAATATCATGCTTGAGACATTGTGCGGCAATCTGCAGGTCATACTCATGACCATAAGTCATTGAACAAACAAATGTCCTCCTGTCAAATTTCAAATCATCTATTGCCTTAATATAATCATTCTGTACAAATTTAACATTTTCTTTTAATTCCCAAGAATTTAACACTTCTTTTCTTGGGTCAATGACCACAATATCAAATTCAAAGGCCTGAGCGAACCAGGCCAGGGCCTGTCCCACATGCCCTCCACCAAAAATTACTAACTGAAAAGGCGGTTCTATAGGCTCCAGATACACACTCACCTGGCCTCCACATGCCATCTGCAAATCACTCTTCAGGTTAAAACTCAGTAGCACTGGCTTACCCTGCTTCATCACTTCCCTGGCCTTCTGTATTACCTGGTACTCGAGGTTTCCACCTCCTACTGTACCTACGAACTTTCCATCCTCTGTAACCAGCAGTTTGGCTCCTTCCTTTCGCGGTGTCGAGCCCCGGGCCTGCACAACAATACACAAAACAGCCCTGTTTCTCCTCTGGCGTATCTGCTGTATTTTCTCCCACACATCGTTTTTCATCTCTTACTGGTTAAGGATTGGTAAAAATATAGCTAATTATATTGGCCCCCATCTTGAGAGCCAGCTCATGCAGATGAGGCGAATCATTATAGACCTGAGGGTCACACCAGCCGTCCCCCAGATCACACTCATAATCATAAAACACCACAAGGCGTCCATTGTAAAAAATACCAAAGCCCTGCGGACGTTTGCCATCATGGCGGTGAATCTTTGGCAAACCCTGCGGGAAATCATATTTCTGGTGAAAAATAGGATGACCAGGTGGCAATTCCACAAACTCCTTGTCTGGAAACACTTTTTTCATCTCACGGCGAATATATTTATCCAGGCCATAACTATCTGATATTTCGAGGAAACCACCAGAAATCAAATAATTTCGCAAGTTCTCTGCCTCCTGCTCCGAGAACAAAATATTACCATTACCCGTAATGTGCACCATGGCATAGCCGAAAATTTCGGGACTGCCAGGGTCCACAGTACCAGGCTCAGGGTCAATATTAGTACCAAGGTTCTGGTTGCAAAATTTTATCAAGTTGGGCAAAGCCGTGGGATTAACATACCAGTTACCTCCGCCACGGTAGCGCATCACAGCAATGCGCACCGATGTCTTCTGTGCCAGCAGGGTCAAAGACAAGAATATCAACATTATCCACAAAAAGCGCCTCATATCTCTGTGTTTCCTTTTCCTTAAAAATAACACATCCCCGCCGCTTGTGCAAAAAACACCAACAATTTTCATATAATCAAAATCTACCAGAACAGATGGACTTGATTTCCTCATTACCCGTGATTTACTTAATTTCGCACACTGTTCACATACGAATTTATACTGCAGCAATGAATCAGAACATGAGCAAAACTTTTATTAGACTAATTATCTGGATTACAATAACTTTAGCCACGCCTGTCACTCATGCCCAGACTTTCATCACGCGCGAGTTTTTGCCAGATACATGTGACAAAGACCTATTTTTTCGCCTCGAAACCTCTATGTTTTTCAAAAATAATGAATATTTCACCCCATATACTGCGGGTTATACATGGCCTGGCTTTTACCTCAAACCCACACTCCAATACTACATTACTCCTACTACGCGTCTGAGCCTGGGATATTATTTCAAAAAATTCTTTGGATGGGACAACCTGTTCCGCACAACCCCCATTTTCACAATACAACAACGAATCACCCCAAACCTTAATCTCGTCTTTGGTAATATATACGGCACAGAAAACCATCAGATAGATGAGCCTCTCCTGCGCTTTGACCGTTATATGCTCGACCACATTGAATACGGTATACAACTTCTTTATGACGATACGACCCACTTTCAATCAGATACCTGGCTCAATTGGGAACGCTTTATTTACTTCAACTCTACTGTACAAGAACATATACAATTCGGTCACAGACAAGAATATACATTCATTGACCAGCCAGACATAAAAATAACCATACCACTGCAGCTCTTAGTGTATCACCGCGGCGGTCATCTGCTTACTCAAATGCGTATCCTTACCACAGCTAATGCCATGTTTGGATTCCGTTTCCACAAACCTCTAGCCAGACATGATTATTTCACATTAGAGACCTTAATGTTTCTTTATCAAGGGCTGAACGTCCCAGACTTAGGACGCAATCATTTACCCTTCCGCTCTGGTGATGGATATTACCTAAAATTCGGCTATCGCAACAAGAGCATGTGTCTTATGCTCGGCATGTGGATGCCTACAAAATTCATAGCTCCCGAAGGAGAATATCTGATGTTGAATGCTTCTGAGACTTATTCCTCGTATTATGAGTTTTCCAGATTTTTGTTTACTGGGAAATTTGTCTTTCACCGTTCCTTCTCACAGTATATTCATGTTGAGGTTAATGCTGGTTTTTATTTTGATCCATGGCTAAACAATCTTGCTTATTACTATGGTCTGTATTTCACTATCAATCAACCTTTTTACCTGGGCAAGGTTAATCCACACAGGGTTAGAAAGAAAGATTTAGTTTTTTTATAAAAATTCTTAACTTTGAAAGAAAGACAAAAACTCTCAAGCTATGAAAGAAGAGACTTTCACACTCACATCCACAGATGGTGAAAAGATTCATGTGTATAAATGGCTTCCCGAAAATACAAACCCTTGGCTTATTATGCATATTGTCCATGGCATGGCAGAGCATGCAGCACGGTACCGTGATTTTGCTGGGTTTCTGACAAACAATGGAATAGCAGTATATGCTATGGATCTTCGTGGCCATGGCAAGACAGCAGGTACAATGGACCGGTATGGATTCTTTGCCCCTAAAGATGGATGGCTGCGCGTTCTGGAAGATATACACAGCCTGAATACTATTATCTCCAACGAGCACAAAGGACTACCTATAGTTATGTTTGGGCATAGCATGGGCTCGTTATTTACACGTGCTTATATAGCTAAATACCCGGATACTGTAGACGGTGCCATACTATCCGGTACCAGCGGACAAGGAGGAGCACTCGTTGCTATTGGTAAGACCATAGCTGCTCTCCAGGGATTGGTTAAAGGCAAAAAGAAAAAAAGCAATTTACTCAACAGCATGACCTTCAAGGATTATAATAGGCCCTTTAAGCCTGCCAGGACAGAATTTGACTGGCTAAGCCGTGATGAGCAGCAAGTAAAAAAATATGTCCAAGACCCTTGGTGTGGTGGTGTGGTCAGTAATCGCTTTTATTATGACCTGCTGTCATTAGTTACATTCATTAACAAACCCGAAACATATATTACCACACCCAAAGACATGCCACTACTGTTTATCTCTGGTGACCAGGACCCGGTAGGAGACTTTGGCAAAGGGGTTAAGAGAGTCTTTAACAAATACGTCAAATCTGGACAAAAAAATACAACCATCAAGCTATACCCTGGTGGACGCCATGAAATGCTCAATGAGATCAACCGTGACGAAGTCTTCGAAGATATACTTAACTGGCTCAAAACAACGTTTGAAAAAAGCAAAGATTAACCACAGTCTGAATTATGAAAAAATTTTTGGTGATTTTTCTGGTATTACTAACCAGCTTTACCACTAACGCACAGACTATTATAAAAGGCACAGAAAAATCTTATGCACAGAAAAATCTCAAGCTCTATACACTTATCGACTGGATAACATTCACTCCTACTTTATTGGATTCGTGCCTGGTTGATAGCGCTGGTAATTTCCAGTTTACCATTAGCAATAATGCTATCAACCAGGTTTTTATTGATTTACAGTCCAGGAGAGGCTTCCTTCTGGCATTACCGGGTAAGACCTACACCGTTACCCTGCCTCCATACAAGCCGCTGACAATGGAGCAGCTGCTCAATCCATATTTCTCGCCAGAGCTTGTGCTTGTGCCAATTACAAACATAGACTCCAGCGATCTGAATTGGAAAATACGCCTCTTTGACCATTATTACAAAATAATTCGCGACCAGCTAGTGATTCGTAATGTCACAAACCCCGACACAGTAGAATATGCCATCCGCCTGCTGGATAAGAATAGCTCCAATGATACAAGCCTTTTTTACGAGCAGTATAAAAAATACCGGTATGCTAGCTTGCGTCTAGCAACTTATATGAAGGATCTGTGGGTCTTTGCAGATGAATATTTCTTGCACACGACACCACAGCTTAACAATCCAGCTTATATGAGCCTGTTCAATAGCGTGTTTGACAACTGTCTGAGTCCTCTCAAGCACTTTTTTCCAACAATAAATTTCCTCCAGGAGCTAAAAAACCACAATTTCACAGCCGTAGTGGATAGTTTCATGACCCTGGTAACCAATACCAACAGGCAGGCTGCAGAGTTAATTATGCTTCGTGGGCTATATGACCTCTACTACGACTACAAGCCAGCACAGGAGCGTATCATCCAGACCATTAATGATGCACTGCACACACTCAGGGACTCAAACCTTCGTTTTATTGCCCGGAATATTTACAACAATATCACAGCTCTTAGGATAGGATATCCTGCTCCAGAATTCTCACTGCCAGGCAAATTAGGAATACACAAGTCGCTTCGAAGCTTTAGAGGAAAATTTGTTTACCTTAACTTCTGCCACCCTCAAAGTCTGGGCTGCAAAGAGCAAATGCCCTTGCTCGAACGCTACACACAGCTAGCACCCAGGGATTTCGTCGTGGTAAGCATTATGTATGGTCTGGACAAAAAACAATTCCGGCAATTTCTGCACAAACATAAGGACTATCACTGGACTTTCCTTAATGGACAAGAATATCCTGACCTACTTCACAGATACAAGGTAGTTGCTTTCCCGACTTATTACCTGATAGACCCTGA
>JALVRO010000094.1 GCA_027031265.1 Bacteroidales bacterium
CTATAAGGTACTCATCGGGACACAATCACAGCTGGTGGAGGAATCTGAGAAATCACCGTTTAATAAATATATTGATGGTCCGGATAAATCTATGGGAATCATTGCCAGTGGTGTGGCATATAACTATTTGATGGAGAATTTCCACGGAGAGCAAATTCCATATCCAGTAGTTAAGATTGGCCAGTATCCATTGCCTGTGGACATGATACGACGTCTTTTTGACCAGGTGGACAAGGTGCTGGTGCTCGAAGAAGGTTATCCTTTCATAGAAGACCAGCTCACTGGCTTGCTTTCTGCAGGTAAAGTAATAGGCCGTTATACTGGTCATGTGCCTCGCACTGGAGAGCTTGACCCAACAATAGTGGGAGAAGTGCTGGGTATCCCTCCAAAGAAAGCCTTTGATGTTCCTGGTGATGTGGTAAAAGGCCGTCCTCCACAGCTATGTCCTGGATGTGGTCATATTGACGTGTACCTTGCTCTGAATAAAGTAATGAAGCAGTATGGACCTGGTCACGTATTCTCTGATATTGGTTGCTACACACTGGGAGCACTGCCTCCATACAATGCTATAAATACTTGCGTTGACATGGGCGCTTCTATAACAATGGCCAAAGGTGCTGCAGATGCTGGCATACGCCCAGCAGTCGCAGTTATCGGTGACTCTACATTCACACACTCTGGAATGACTGGTCTCCTGGATGCTGTGATCGAGAAATCTCCTATTACGGTTATCATCTCAGACAACTCTCTGGTTGCTATGACAGGTGGCCAGGATTCACACGCAGCACATAGACTGGTTGAAATATGCAAGGGTCTTGGAGTCGAACCAAATCATATCCGTACCGTAACGCCTTTACCAAAAACACGCGACCAGATTGCAGAAATAATTCAGGAAGAAATAGACTATGACGGCGTGTCTGTCATCATTGCATCACGTCCATGTGTGACACATACAGTAAGCCGTAAGCGTAAACAACGTGCTCAAAAACAATCAAACAACTAAAAAAAACAGCAGATCCATGAAAACAGATATAATTCTCTCTGGAGTTGGTGGACAGGGAATTCTTACAATATCAGCTATAATCAGCTGGGCTGCTGTCCGCAATAACATGTATGTCAAGCAATCAGAGGTGCACGGTATGTCACAGCGTGGCGGTTCTGTTTATTCACACCTGCGTCTGTCTACCGAGCCAATAGCCTCTGATCTTATTCCTTATGGTGGGGCAGATCTGATACTGTCTGTCGAACCAATGGAAGCCTTACGTTATCTGCCTTTCTTGTCACAGGATGGTTGGCTGGTAACAAATATTAAGCCTGTGAAAAATATACCTGATTATCCCGCTGAACAAGAGGTGATAAAGGCTATTGAGCAGGTGCCAAATCATGTTTACCTGGATGCCGATGGTCTGGCACGCCAGATACAGGCTCCAAAAGCTGCTAATATCATAATGCTGGGAGCTGCCTCTCCATTCCTCGGCCTTAAATACGAAGACCTGGAATGGGCTATAGAAAAGCAGTTTGGCCGTAAGGGACAGGATATTGTTGATATGAACAAAAAAGCTCTCAAGCTGGGATTTGACGAGGCGCGTCGCCTATTCCCTGACAAAGTCAAATAACTGTCTGAGCGACTACTGAGCAGCCACAATGAAGCTAATGCTTTCATCTAACTGGAGATGGGACTTGCTAAGTGATGTTTTGGCTGGACAAAAGTGTGGTTAATTAACAGACATATATCTGATTCAGCCAGTTTTTTAAAAAGATTTTTTGCGTATAAGTGATGGTATGTATAGTCTATACGACGGAGGGCTGTGCCCTCCGTCGTAATATTGCAGGCTCCACACACACAGTAAAAAAATTGCCAAGTGTAAAAAGGAGTTTTTCTGTAACTTAATCAATACATTAGACGCGTAAAACTGAGCCACGGTGCGGTACACATAAGTTTTTAAATGTGAAAAAAGTCAAAAAAATTTGGATATAAACAAGGCTTTTTATTACCTTTGCAACGCAATTGAGACAAAACAACAGTTGATCCGGTAGCTCAGCCGGTAGAGCATCGGCCTTTTAAGCCGAGGGTCCTGGGTTCAAGTCCCAGCCGGATCACCAGAAGCCGGGACAGGAGGTCCCGGCTATTTTTTTCCTACATAGCAAGTTGCAAACTGTCTCAGGTAAAGCCTTCTTGTAAAATTCCACGTGCAGTCTTTTTTCTCTTAGAATGCCTTTTGCGCAGATAGAGCATACTGACTTTATTAGGAGGGTCTGAGGGCTGAAGTCCCAGCCTATCAACAGATGTTGATGTGAGCCTTCAGTTTCTTTGTGTGGCTTTACCTTCCCAGGTGGTATATGTGCCAACCTTTTACAGGTTTATTTTTTAGAATTGCAGAGTAGCGGGGGTCATGTCCTTGCTTGTTAATTTCAATGATGTTTGGGCCTTTGATTCGTATGTAAAGAATATAATGAGCCTTGTTCTGAGGTGAATAGCCCACAAAGCGGTCTTTATAGTAGTTACCCTTTATTTCATAAGTATCAGATACAAAGAACCCATCAACACTGTATGTCACTTTGTTATGATAAAAGGTATACCTGGCAGTATGCTTCAGACCAAGAGGATAGAAGTCCCTGGCAAAAGTCTTTCCAACCAGACTTTTCTCAAGTGTCTGTGAATAGGTGGTTAAGCTAAGCACGAGGGCTATCAGTATCAATAAGTTCTGCATTTTTGCTGTAAAAATAGCGAATTCTTACCTTAAAATAATAATTACTGAATTCTTTTAATTTCTCTATGAAGTTGCTGCTTGAATTCTGGCATACGTTTCTTTTCACAATTTGGGGAGTAAATCATCAGGAATGGTACAACTTCATAATACTTAACCAGGGTATAGGCATAAAATGGCTCAAAGGTAGCGAACCGGTGAGAGTTTTTTATGGCATTAATAACTATGTAAAAATCATCCAGTCCCAGTTCTACAGGCAGTTTTATGAAATATACATTACGCGAATTAACATCTTTGTATACATCATCATGAAGTTCTTCGAGCTCTATCCATTTTTTGTAATGAATAGTAGCAGTGTTGCGATTGAATTTTCTGTCCTTTTTGAATCTAATGTTTTGCTTTTCTCTTAGATACTCAACGAATTGTAGAGTCTCATCCATTTCGGTTTCCCTGAAGCGCAAAGTCATGTAAAGTTCTTCTCCAAAACCTATTTGACCTGGGTAAATATGTAGCTTTTTGCCTATTTTCTTCTCAAGTCTGTATAGATATTTGAACACATTGTCTTGAAAGCACTCGTTTTTTTCTGTCAGAACGAACAGGTGGTGTTCATAAGGTGTGGATTTTACCTCAGGCGATGGGTGCTGGGCGTAGTAATAAATATCAGGATTGGACTCTAGGATAAATAAGTCATCCTTGCTTTTTGGATGACGGTCTACTTCTGCCCTATAGCTGATGCAAAAGAAAGAATGGAAATTTTCTGGAATCATATTAGCTTTTTTTTAAAAATTAGTGATTTTCTGCTAAAAAATCAAACTTTTTGACATTTATCAGTTTTTTTATTTAACCGTATTAAGCCAAATCCCACCTTTTTCTTCGTGTTAGAGTTATATTTTTATTTTACCACATTGTTGTTTAAAACTAAAAATTTAATGGAAATCCTTGTAATCTGGCAGAGTTTATGTATATTATTATACAAATAACTGATTATTAATATATTGTATTCTAATAAACCTATTAGCAAAAGCTTAAAGACTTTTATTTTGTCAAAAAATAATATAAAAAAGTAACAATCAGACTTAAAAAATCGTTCAACAAATGAACTTTATCAAAATCAGTATGCTTGGACGTAAAGTTATATTATTCTTAATTATTGCAATACTCACATTAACAGAGATTTCCAGAGCTCAAACAAGCTTTCTAAAAATTAATTTACCCTCACAGGGATACGTTGTAAACATTGTTCCTGATCCATATCTTTTCATATCAGATTCAGCTGTTTTTATAAATGTGTTTGATGACCTCAATGTCAAGATTACTGTGCATGATACAGTGGGCAAGCACAAAGACTTCAGCTTTAACATAAAAATAGAACCTTTTACGATAAATTATGTGACACTAACAGAGCAAAGCAAGAGACGATTAAAACTATTGGATAACAAGAGGGAGTATTATATGCCGGCCAAAAGGTGTCACGGCTATACTCCATTAGCAAAAGTAGAGCGGTCAATTGTGGACATGATGCTCATAGACCACATTGGAGCAAGGATGCGGGAGGCTAAGAAATTTGTCAGGACACATTGTCTAACATATAGACAACTTAAAGGCATTGTTATGATGTTCCCTTCGGACAAAGATAGGCTAACTATAGCTAAGTATTCATATTTTTTTGTGCGTGATTATTACAATTACTTCCTATTGCGTGATGCTTTCAGTTCAAAAAATACATACAAACAATTTGAAACTTTCGTCAAGGGTGTACATAGAGATTTTAAATTTTAATAAATTTAACATAAATTACGGCAAAATCAATAAACAATGACTATGAAAATCAGATTCTGGATAATACTGTTAGTTTTTCTTGGAATTTTATTCATCTGGACAAGGACAGAAACAGCTAAGGCAAATCCTAATGTTAAGGTACTCAAGCTCGAGCTAGGAACTAACGTAGAAGACTTTCATACAATAAACCTTTTCCATTATGGTGATCGTAGAATAACACTTGTTACATTCCACAGGCTTGGGAAAAAATACGTTATTATCCACAAATACTCTAGGTTTAAGAAAGATAAGATAATCTTTCTATTGCCCAAATATAAAGTACGTGAAGTCTGCAGGCAGGACTTGCTTTCGCTCAAGAACCAGGCTTTATATTTCAAAGCTATTGAATAATAGTCAGCGGGCTGCTAGGCAGCCCGTTTTATTATGCTTTTTACTGTTCTTGCCTTTAATTTGGTTTTGTTAGCATAAAAGTCTTATTGTTTTTGCATTGTCTTTGTTCTCACATTGTAGTGAATATAGTCTTTATACCGCACTTGCTTATTCCACACACAGAGTGAATTTTATGTATTGTGAAAAAATATTAACTTGCACCACAGTTTAACCAAAACTGTGGTATTATGATGGAGAGAATAAATGAATTTTTGATTCATCTAGACAAGTATCTTGGCAGTTCACCCTGGTTTGTTTATTTACTTCTGGGTACAGGTTTGTTTTTTACCCTGTACCTAAAATTTCCCCAGATTCGTTACTTCAAGCATGCTATTCGTATTGTATCGGGTAAGTATGATAAAGAGACAGACACAGGTGATACATCTCATTTCCAGGCTCTTTCGACAGCCCTCTCTGGTACAGTTGGTACAGGTAATATTGCAGGTGTGGCATTGGCCCTTCATCTGGGTGGTCCTGCTGCATTGTTCTGGATGTTGCTGACAGCTGGCCTGGGTATGACAACAAAATTCGTAGAGGTCACATTATCACACAAATACCGTGATATACTGCCTGATGGCAGTGTATCTGGTGGTCCTATGTACTATATGCGTAAGAGGCTTAACCTGAAGCTCAACAATGGTAAGATTTTGAAGATTGGTTATTTTCTGGGTGGACTTTTTGCACTGGCTACAATCCTATCTTCTTTTGGATCTGGTAATATGCCCCAGATCAATAGTATTGCCAACGCTATGTGGGCTACATTCAAGGTTCCACAGATCTGGTCTGGTGCCGTGCTGGCAGTTCTTCTGGGGCTGGTGATAATAGGTGGTATAAAACGCATAGCCAGGGTTACAGAGAAGCTAGTGCCTGGCATGGCACTATTGTATTTCATAGGTGCTCTGGCTGTGTTGGCCAAAAACTATCATAACATCCCGACTGCTTTTTATTCAATCTTTCATGATGTGTTTACAGGTACAGCTGCAGCTGGCGGGTTCCTCGGAGCCAGCATTGCTTTTGCCTTTAATCGTGGTGTAAACCGTGGTCTGTTTTCCAATGAGGCAGGTCAGGGTTCTGCCCCTATTGCACACGCTGCAGCACGTGCACACGAACCTGTATCAGAGGGTATGGTAGCCCTGCTGGAGCCTTTTATCGACACAATTATTATTTGTTTCCTGACAGGTCTGGTTATTCTCTCATCTGGTGTGTGGAAAGAAAAATTCGAAAACAAATTCCAGGCTGCAGATATCATTGTCCTGGACCGTATATACAGTGAGAAGAATAAAGAAGATGTTAAGGTGCTGTCAATGGCACTCAATCGCAAGGGTCAGCTTCCTACTTACACAGGAGACCTTGTGGTAGAGAATGGACGCATCGTCACACCTGTTTCTTTGCTTCATGCACGCTCTATAGCTGAGGATGTCCTGGTTTTTAGAAATAAAAAACCTTTCAACGGTAAAATCCATGTAGACCATGGCAAGGTTAATTTGCCAGAAGATATCGAGATAAGAGGCAAATCCTTGATTCATTCAGCACCACTGTCTGCCGAGGCATTCAAACGTGGACTTTTTGGAGATTGGGGACAGTACATAATATCCATTGGCCTGCTGTTGTTTGCCTTCTCTACAGCCATTTCATGGTCTTATTATGGTGATAGGGCTGTTACGTATTTGATTGGTCAAAAATGGGTTATGCCATACAGAATACTCTATATCGCTGGCTTCTTTATAGCTTCCTTCACAGATACCACAATAATCTGGAACATATCATACATTACAATAGTTTTGATGGCTATACCAAACCTGCTAGGCCTGTTAATATTGCATCCAGAGGTCAAGCAAACAATAAAAGACTACTGGAAAATATTCCGCAAAGAATTCCCTGACGAAAAAGTTGAGATCAAAGGTGAATATTAAAAATTTTTGGGTTTATGTTCCACACAATACTGGGTAAATTTGTAAGGAAGAAACAACAGATAGATCCACAGATGAAATATTTAATCGTTGGGCTGGGAAATATAGGTTATGAATATTCTCATACACGCCACAACTTTGGTTTTCAGGCATTAGACTATTTTGCCAAAGAGAATGATCTAAATTTTGAGACAAAAAGATATGGAGACCTGGCTCTGAAAAAGCTACGAGGAAGGTTTGTGTATTTGCTAAAGCCGTCCACATTTATGAATCTTTCGGGGAAAGCAGTGCGTTATTGGCTCGAGAAAGAGAAAATTCCTATCGAACATCTGCTTGTAATCGTGGATGATATAAATTTACCTTTGGGCACTATACGTATACGGGCCAAAGGCTCAGATGGAGGGCACAACGGACTCAAGAGTATCTGTCAGATTCTGGGGCATTGTAATTATGCACGGTTGCGCTTTGGTATAGGGAATAATTTCCCTCCTGGTGGCCAGGTGGATTATGTGTTGGGAGAGTGGACAGATGATGAGTGGCAGGTTATCAAAGAGCGCTTGCCAATAGTAGCCGATGCAATAGAATCATTTGTCCTGGAGGGAATTAACCGTACTATGAGCAAGTTTAATTTAAAACAATAAACCCATGAACGAAAGGGAGCTGTTCTTACGACATGTGGGCCAAACATCGCGCAAGCCCCTGCTTTTACATATAGATAGGGCTGAGAATATTTACCTTTATGACAAAGAAGGACGACGTTTTATAGATCTTTGTTCTGGTGTGTCTGTTAGCAATATAGGGCATCGTCATCCAGCTGTTACCAAGGCTGTTAACAACCAGGTAGAGCGCTATATGCATCTAATGGTTTATGGAGAATTTGTCGAAAGTCCGCAGGTACAATATGCCAGGCTGCTGGTAGAGAATTTGCCTTCTGGCCTGAATACAGTTTATTTTGTAAATTCTGGTAGTGAGGCTATTGAGGGTGCTATGAAGCTGGCTAAGCGTTATACAGGCCGCTATGAGATCGTCTCTTTCTGGAATGCTTATCATGGAAGTACACATGGAGCCCTGAGCATAATGGGTGATCTGGACTTTACGCGTGCATTTCGTCCTTTATTGCCACACATCCGGAGGTTAGACTTTGGAGTAGAGGAGCAGCTAGGACAGATAACCCGTCGTACAGCTGCAGTAGTGGTTGAGCCCATACAGGCAGAGGCTGGTGTGCTGGTTCCTGGCAAAGAATATATGCAAGCATTGCGCAAACGCTGTGATCAGGTGGGATGCCTTCTTATTTTTGATGAGGTGCAGACCGGCTTTGGTCGCACAGGAACGCTATGGGCTTTTGAGCATTTTGGCGTTGTGCCTGATATACTGGTGATTGCAAAGGCAGCCGGGGGAGGTATGCCGCTAGGTGCTTTTATTTCGGATAAAAAAATCATGGACACTTTGACTTACCGTCCGGCATTAGGACATATTACTACTTTTGGAGGGCATCCTGTGTCCTGTGCTGCGGGTAAAGCTGCCCTGGAGGTAATATTGAATGAGAAATTAATAGACAGCGTGCAGGATAAAGGTCGGAAATTCATTGATTTACTAGCTGGCCATCCAAAGATAAAGGATATTCACGGTATTGGTTTACTGATTTCTGTGCAGCTGGAAAGTGAGCATTATTTAAGCCGTTTCATGGATAAACTGGTGGACAATGGCCTGGTGACAGATGTATTTCTCTTTGCAAGAGATAGTTTCCGTATAGGCCCACCATTGATTATTACAGACGAGCAGATTGAGGAGATTGTTAACATTATTCGCAGGACCCTGGACGAAGTAGACTAAAAAGGGAGACTCGCGAGTCTCCCTTTTTTAGTGTGATAGATTATTATTCCATGTCAACAATTTCCTTGCGAGTGGAGTATAAAGCCTGTCTAAGAAGCTCAATGTCTTTGATGTTAAAAACAGGATGGTCGTCCTCATATCTGACCTTACGTAATATGGCATCTATGGGACGTAGGATTTCCAGAACATCCTTAGCCAGGTCTGATACCTGTGAATCTTTATCCAGGAGGTTTACAAGCTGTTGTGATGCAAATTTCTGTTCAGCAATTTTCTGATAGATAGTGCCTGGGTCTTTAATAGTCTCTGCTGATTTCATTGCCAGGTAAAGTGTTTCGATAAAAGAGCCGGTCAACACTGTGGAGGCTACATCGCTTTTTCCTCTGTCTACAAGGTAAGAATAAGTTTTGTAATAGGACTCTGTTGCAATTTTATACAGAGAGTCGGTATTGTTTATATTGTTATCTATGCGCTGAAGAAAATCATCCGTGAACAGTAGCGACAGGCCAAGCTCGTCTGTCAGAGCTTTTATCACATCAAAGTACTGACGAACAAGGTCTCCATTGTTAAAAACATTAGCATAGCTAAGGTCTGCTCCGTAAACACCAATATTCAACGCTTGTGCTTTGGTTGTAAGATATTTACGTGAATTATTCAGGGGGTTAAGCAAATCTGAGTCAAATTTGACACCAGATTTTGTAATAATATCTGTGACTTCAAAAGGGGTAGGTATTGGAAAAACTTTTAGTTCAGGAGTTTCCTCTGTGGAGGAGATTGTTGTTTTGGGCTGAACTTTTTTCTTTGCTGTTTTTTTGCATGAACTAAAAACGAGTAAAAAAGTCATCAGCACAACAAGGACTGATACATGTTTGAGCCTCATAGGGGATAATAGTTAAGTTTTCTATAACAAAGTTACAAAAAAATCAAATTTATTGGTGCAGTTTAGGATACTTTTTGAACCAGCTCCTGAGCTTCATAGACAACACACCCCAGAAGGCCTCGTTAAAGATACCACCACTCATTTTTGAATGTCCTTTTTGGCGGTCAGTGAAAACTATTGGTACTTCGATTATTTTAGCACCCATTTTCCATGCAGTAAATTTCATCTCTATCTGAAAAGCATATCCTTTAAAACGTATCTTGTCCAGGTCAAAGGCCTTGAGTAATCGCCTGCGATAACATTTAAATCCTGCAGTTGTGTCCATTATCTTCATGCCAGTTACAAAGCGGACATAAGCTGAGGCATAGTAAGACATGATTATACGTCCGATAGGCCAGTTTATGACATTTACACCATTTATATAACGTGATCCAATTGCCAGGTCTGCGTTCTGGTCTTTGCAAGCCTGTAACAAACGGGGCAGATCCTGTGGATTGTGCGAAAAATCAGCATCCATCTCAAAGATGTATTCATAATCATGCTCAAGTGCCCATTTAAAGCCTGTTATGTATGCTGTACCCAGTCCCAACTTACCAGGCCTCTGGATTAGATGAAGGCGATCAGGATATTTCTGCTTCTGTAAGTCTTTGACAATCTCTGCCGTGCCATCAGGTGAGTTGTCATCAATAATTAATAGCTCAAAGCCTTGCGGCAAGCGCATTACAGCGTTAATAATGTCTGAGATGTTCTCTTTTTCGTTGTATGTAGGAATGATGACCAGTTTTTTCTCGCTCATAGGGATTAGTTTTTATTTAACAATTTCAGAAAAACGTCTTTTTTTTCTGATATAAAACTGCCAGATAATGCTTGTGTGCAAAATTTCAGGATAATCAAATTTATTATTTTTTTCGAGTATTCTGCGTTTTGCCAGGAATGTTTTGAGATTTTTATGAAAATGTAAATGTGCCCTTACTACTTCACGAAATCCTTGGCGTGGCCCACTTATGAGAAAATTAATGGCTGCAACAGCATCCAGCATGAGCCGCCACAGAACCAAACAAAACATTTGTCCACGGGGAAGGTTTTTTACAAGCATTAGCAAGCTATTGCGAAAATTGTAATAAATCTTACGTGGATTGTTATACGAAAGCGTACCTCCACCTAGGTGGTAAACCTTTACTTTGGGATAAACGTATATTTGTTTACCCATATTTTTCAGCCTCCAGCACAGGTCAATTTCTTCCATGTGGGCAAAAAAGTCTTCGTCAAATCCTCCAGCTTCGAAAAAATCGCGTGAACGAACAAACATAGCAGCCCCACTGGCCCAGAAAACAGGCACAATATCATCATATTGTCCTTTATCTTGCTCCACAACGTTCAACACACGTCCACGGGCTAATGGATATCCCCATTTGTCCAGGAATCCTCCTGATGCTCCTGCATATTCAAATTTATCCGGCTCTGTGTATGATAAAATTTTGGGTTGTACAGCAGCTATATCACTATGCTGGTCCATAAACTTAATTATTTCATCTACCCAGCCAGGGGTAACTTTCACATCAGTGTTAAGAAGGACAAAATATTCAGCTTGTATGTCTTTTAGTCCACGGTTGTATCCACCGGCAAATCCGTAATTCTTATCCAGGTGGATTATCTGGACTTGTGGGAAATTCTGTGTCACATATTCCAAAGACTTATCTGTAGAAGCATTGTCTATAATGTATATACGGGCATTTGGTGTATTCTCCACCACAGAGGGCAGGAAAGTTGGTAATATTTTTTCTCCATTCCAGTTGAGCAATACTACTGCGACTTTATTCATACATAAACTTTTTGACTATTTCCACAAAATCTTCGAATACCAGTGAGTTAGAAGCAATAATTTCTTTTCCAAATAGCCAATTGTCTCCACCCTGGAAATCAGCTACTTTACCTCCAGCCTGCTGTACAATAAAGGCTCCGGCTGCTACATCCCATGGGCTGAGACTATATTCAAAAAATCCATCAAAGCGTCCGCAGGCAACATAAGCCAGGTCTGTTGCTGCTGAGCCTAAGCGACGCAAACCATGACTTGTCTGCATGAAATATTTTAATAGGTCCATGTACCGCTCCAGGCGGGAATAATCATAAAACGGGAAACCTGTTGCTAGCAAAGTATCATCCAGATGCCGGGTCTTTGTAACCTGGATTTTCTCACTGTTGAGAAAAGCACCACCGTCGTCATAAGCATAAAAGACTTCATCTGCACCTATTTCATACACAACGCCAAGTATTATCTGCTCTTTGTACCGTAAAGCAATGCTAACAGCTACTGGCATTAGCCAATGAATGTAATTTGTCGTTCCATCGAGGGGATCGACTATCCAATTATAAGTATCTGATTGTCTAGTAGTTGTTTGTTCCTCTGCTATGAAGCCGCTCTCGGGTAGGAGTTTTTGTAATTCATGGACAATGAATTTTTCTGAATTTTTATCCACCTCAGTTACATAGTTGTGTATACCTTTGGCTTCTATTTTAATATTGTGTATTGTATGTTGCTGTGATTTGATGTATTGTCCTGCCTGCCTGGCTATTGAAATGACATTGTAGCAGAGTTGCCGTAGTTCCATGGTCTTGATTATTTTGCTTTTTCGATTATTTCTTCCACATCTTTTGGAGGATAATTAATTTCTTTAGGTTTTGTTTGTGCTAGTTGCATTACATAATCTGGCTTGAGCTTGATATAGATAAGGCCTGCAATACCAAGAATAATCATTACCACAGAGATAATCTGTGCCTGTGTGGCTTCTATACCCAGGAAATGGTAACGTGGAGTAATACGGATGAATTCAATAAAGAATCGTTCTAGACCTGCCAGAATCAGGTATATAGAGAAGAGGGTTCCAGGTACTTTAAGCCGTTTTCTCAGGGACCAGAGGATGAAAAAGACTATAAACATAGTCAGAGACTCATAAACAGGTGTGGGAAAAACAGGCTGTGGTAATACATGGCAGAAAACATCATTACAATTAGGTATTTTCACGCCTTCGTTAATCACATTATGGGGATAATTAAATGCCCACATCCAGTCTGGTAAGAAAGAGAGCCAATGTGGCTTGGGCGCTGTATTAACAATACCCCAGCAACCATCGCCAGAGAGCTGGCATCCAATTCTACCAACCGCATAACCAATGGCTAACACAGGAGCAGACACGTCAAAGATGTGAATCAAGTTAATATTATACTTTCTCAGGTAAAGTGCTGAGGCAATGAAGCCTACTATGAAACCTCCATAAAATGCGAGTCCACCAAATGAAAATATTGAACCCCAGGGGTCTACCAGAAATTCGTCAGGAATATGTGCCAGTATGTGGAAAATTTTGGCGCCAATCAAACCCCATATACCACCAACAACAATCAGATTACCGATGAGTTCGTGTGGCCACATCTTACGAGCCACCAGTTTAGGACGTGGGAGCTTTTTCTTATTTTTGTCCCACCACACGTATAGCGCTGTGAGTAGGCCTATTATCAAGCCCCATGCTGTGCTCCCTTCCTTTGAGACAATGAAGTGTTGGGGATTGGCCACAAATTCATTGTAATGTGCAAAAGCATAAGCTAGTTTATATCCCAGCAGTCCAGCAATGACAAAAGCCAGGATAAGTTCACCTATCTTAGCAGGCTCGCCAATTTTTTCTTTTACATAAAATGGCAGAAAAATACCTTCTTTTTCTTTCCGTTTAATTTCATAATACGCCACTATTGCCCCGATTGTAAAAGCCAGAGCAACCATAAAACCATAAGTCTGCACTGGTAGTGGAGCGTATATACCAAAAATATCTTGAATCAAATCTGACAAACGTGGATACATAAGTTTTTGTGTTTTAGTGTTTTGTGTTTAATCAAACAATAGTTTTTCGATAAAATCTTTATAATCTTTCATTGCCTTTTTGATAAGGTCTTTAGCCTCCTGTGCATTATAAATATGTGTAATTTCGCATCTCTGCAAGGCTATATCAGGCATGTCTTTGTATGTTAGGAAATAATGCTTTAGGCGGTCGACCACTGCATCTGGTACTTCTGAAATATCACGGTAATTTCCATAAACAGCATCGTTTTTGAGCACAGCTACTATTTTGTCATCGGCCTGGTTGCCGTCTATCATACGAAAACCGCCAATTGGAATGGCTTTAACCAGAATATCACCTGAAGCTACATTTTTCTCTGTTAGCACACATATATCTAATGGGTCACCATCTCCTACAATATCTTGACGTTTAAGGATATCAGCGCTTGTTTTACCAACTCTTTCACCACAATAAGTTTGCGGTAAAAATCCATACAAAGCAGGCAGAATACTTGAATATTTTTGTGGCCTGTCTATAATGAGATAACCAGTCTCTTTGTCCACTTCATATTTGACTGTGTCTGTAGTTACCATCTCTATATAACAGGTTACTTCTTCAGGAGCCTGGTCTCCTATGTTTACACCATGCCATGGGTGTGCCTTATGTCTGAGTCCCAGTAATTTACCAATAGGGTCCAGGGGCCTGGTACTTTTAGAAGCCATTGTAAACAGATTTATAATTTCATTCTTCAAAAATATACTTTTTTGTTTTAAAATCTTTATCTGTTTACTATTTTTTGTATAGAGTAAATTTTGCTAATTTTAAAGTCACCATTAATCAAAAAAAACATTAGACATGAACAAAAGAATTATACCTGATTCAGAACTAGTGCTTCGTGACGATGGTAGTGTTTATCATCTCAATCTAAAACCAGAGGATATCTCAGATACCATCATACTTGTCGGTGACCCAGGCCGCGTGGACCTGGTTGCATCCTTGTTTGATAAGATAGAGCTCAAGAAACACAATCGTGAATTTTACACAATAACTGGTCAGTACAATGGCAAAAGAATAACAGCTCAGTCCACAGGTATTGGCACAGACAATATTGATATTGTTGTTAATGAGCTGGATGCATTGGTAAACATTGACCTGAAAAATCGTGTTGTCAAGGATGAACATTCAACTCTGACTTTTGTGCGTATTGGCACTACAGGTTCTCTGCAGCCTGAGATACCTGTCGATAGTCCCATAGCAGCTAAGGTTTCACTTGGTTTTGATAATTTGCTTAATTATTATGCTGACCGCGACAAGGCCAGCGACAAGGATATGGAACAAGCCTTTGTTAAATTTGTTTCCTGGAGTCCGCTCCTTCACAGACCATATTTTGTACATGCGGACGAGGAATTATTTAACAGGGTAGCACATGATATGCATTATGGCATCACGATAGCAGCACCAGGTTTCTATGGGCCACAGGGCCGTTACCTGCGTCTCGAGCCGATGGACCCACATTTGAACGAAAAATTGCAAAAATTCCAGTACAATGGCTTGCGCATAACTAATTACGAGATGGAGAGTTCAGCTCTTTATGGACTATCTAAATTACTAGGGCACAGGGCTCTGGCTATATGTAATGTTATAGCCAACCGTTTCCGTGGTGAATTTAGCCCTGATTACCATGCTGCTATCAAACGCACTATTCAGACCGTTTTAGATAGGCTCACAGCTTAAACAAGCCTGTTATGGTGCTGCGGGAATTTCACTCTGTCATCAAGCTTCTTGATGATCATACACCTGAAGTACAAACACAGGTACACAAGAAGTTGAGGGAGTTTTATTTCTCCCTCAGCCCTGATAAATGGCAGGAGTTTATCGCCAGTCAACCCCAGCACCTGCAGAACAAACTTTATGAGCTTTACAAAGGTTTAAGTAAGCAATATATCAAGTTTTATTACAATCTGTGGGCAGGCAGGCTTACAGACAGGGACCATGAGCTCATAGCAGATCTGGGCAGTCGTGGTATTACAGTGCATTACGATGAGAGCCTGATTTTTTTCCTTTATCTGGTGTCAAGACTTTTGTCCCCCTTTGTGTCGTATGATAATTTCAAAAGTCTTTTTAATGCCTTGCTGCTCAAGGTTCCTGCTTATTTTGAACTTAGTAATACTCCTCTTGAGCAAGCACGTTATTTTACCTGGTTGTTTTATAAATGGGACCGTTTTTACTGGACCATGGAGGACCCGTTGTGGGTAACTTTTGATCCGCTGATGACATTGAGGAATCGTAAGGGCTCAGGGTTTACAATCGCTATGATAATGACAGCATTAGCTGAGCAACTGGGCCTTGATTGGTTTGTCCTTAGTGATGGTTCTCTGCGGGCTTCGTATCTGGTTATTCCTGTGGATAAATATTTGTCTGTCCAGCCATTGCTGATTAATACGACTACAGGAGTGATACTCAATCAGATGCCGCAGGTAATCAGTGAGTCTCTGGTTAGATATCTGAAGATTGGCAATCATAGATTTGTGAGTGCTTATTATTTTTTGGCTGCTTACCTGCACTATCAGTTTCTCCCAGGCGATTTACATAAAATAATGGGGAAAATAGTATTTTCGCTCAGTAAAATTTTGAATGAAAAATTTTAACTGCATGGAAAGAGTATTGGTGGCCATGAGTGGGGGAATAGACAGCTCTATAGCAGCTTATCTGCTCAAAGAGCAGGGTTATGAAGTTATTGGCCTGACTTACATTAATTACATTGAGGATGAGAATGATCCGTCAGAAATTCAGTTTGTTAATGATGCCAGACACGTAGCTGATTTTCTGGGTATCAGGCACGTGGTCGTAGATATACGGGAACCATTCAAGACAATAGTTGATAATTTTGTTATGGAATATTTCCGGGGCCACACGCCTAATCCATGTGTTGTGTGCAATCCCACAATTAAATGGAATGTGTTGCTCGAGCACGCTGATTTATTTAGTGCCCACTATGTGGCTACAGGTCATTATGCTGTAAGAAACTTTAGCAATGGACGGTACTTTATTAGCCAGGGTATAGATCCAGGCAAGGACCAATCATATTTCCTTTACCGTCTGTCCCAGCAGTACTTACAACGCACGCTTTTCCCGTTAGGGCAACTGCATAAAGCTCAGATAAGAGAGGTTGCCCAGCAGTTGGGGCTTACCAATTTAGTAGTCAAGCGCGAGAGCTATGATGTATGTTTTATTCGTTCTGATGATTACCGGGATTTTATCAAGCAATATTCACAGCAAAACAATTTAAAGATAAAACCAGGGCCTATTGTTGATATTGAGGGCAGAGTAGTAGGCAGGCATAATGGAATAATGTTTTACACAATAGGTCAACGACGGGGTCTGGGCATTGCTCTTGGTTATCCTGCCTATGTAGTGGATATAGATGCCCGGAAAAATCATATAATAGTGGGCCCTCGTGAAGCCCTTGCTCGCCAGAACCTTATGGTGGACAGTTATAACTTGATGAAATATTCACAATTACCACAGGAAGGTATGAAAGTAAAAGTAAAAATCCGTTATCGTGATAAAGGAGTGCCTGCCACAATAAAGTCTCATGGGGATAAAATCCAGGTTATTTTTGACTCTCCAGCCTATGGCGTTACTCCTGGTCAGTCAGCTGTTTTTTATGAGGATAATCATGTGATAGGCGGCGGTATCATTATTTAGTTTCATGTTCTACGCGCATTGTTTTGAAGACATGTAAGAATGAGTTTTGTGATTCGAGAATTTCGGTTATTAAATAGCGGTTCGAAATAAGCCCGTCAAAGAAATCTGCTCGCCCAATTACCAGCACCAAGCTATTTTCTATTACGTCAAGTGATTGTATGAAATAATCAAGGTTAATACCACGCACGAGAATCTGGTCATTTGAGAAAAGATTACCAGTATTATCACATATCTGACCCCTGAGGATAATGACAACTATATCCTGAGTGTAATCGGTGAAATCTATGCTCTGACCTTTCTGTAAATTAAGTACTCCGATGTCCTGGGCCAGGTTAATCATGTTATTCTCAGTCACATTAAAGAACAGAGGATGACGTTTGATAAGTTTAAGTTTGTCTGGCA
>JALVRO010000095.1:0-613 GCA_027031265.1 Bacteroidales bacterium
GCCACAGTAAAATTTTTAAAGATTGTAAAACTTATAAAACTCTAGAGTTCAAGATAGATGGCTTTTTTAAAAATATCGAAAAAAATCCCCCAAAAGTATTTGTAGAGTTTTTTGAAGATATAAAGAAATCATCAAATTTATTAAAAAGAGAGCTAAAACTAATCACAATAAAACTTGAAGACAATAAAAAACTTAAAGATCTTTTTATGACAAACAGAAAACTCCAAGAGCTCATCATAAAAGCACAAGGTAATAGAATTATCGTCTCAAAAGATAATATCTCTAAATTGACAAAAATCATTAAAGATAATGGCTTTTTTATAGAGTTTTAAACCATATCGTTTAGTAGATTATGATAAAGCATTTGCGAGAGTAGATGTTTTGATGGATTTAAATTTAAAACTAGGAAGCAAAAAATTGGAATGCAAGAGATGCAATTAAAGCAAAAAAATCTTGTGCCATATATTAGGCAATAAGAGTAAAGTTTCTGAATGAGTTAGTTAGAGTGAGTTGTTACGATTAATTTAAAAACCTAATTCCCAAATAAGCCATTTTTGTTAATATAAGTGTACAATTCAAATTCAGATGCAAGGATACTTCATGAAAAAAATCA
>JALVRO010000095.1:623-1929 GCA_027031265.1 Bacteroidales bacterium
AGCTTAAGCATAGCCCTTAGCATATCTCTTTTAGGCGGATGTGGTACAGAGAATAAAGAGTTGGTTCAAAACAATATAACTCCAAACAATATAACCAGAACTGTAATAGAGCGGTTTAATTCAGATGAAATGAGAGTTACAAATAATTCTAAAAACTTTATTTTCTCTATAACGAGTAGTGCCCCACATGTTGCGATATTTATTGATATTGACAGGGATGCATCTACTGGTTATAACCCTTTTGGAAATGAAGAAATAGGAACCGAATATCTTCTAGAAGATAAATATCTGTTTAAATATACAGGTACAGGAGGCACAAACTGGTCTTGGGAATTTGTTGATGAAATTGAGATAAAAACATCCGAAACAAACTATACCTCTAAAGTGCCTCTTGATTATTTTGGAAATGATATCACAAGTTTTGATGTAGCAACAGGAATGTTTAATAAAAACTGGGACATGGTCAGCATGAGCAGTGAAAAAGTTTTTACAAAAGTTATCAATCCTAAAAACAGGTTGGAAAAACTAGAGAGTAATGAGTATACAGACTTTTATATGGCAAATGATAGCTTAAATATCTACTTTAACAACAACACTCATAACTCTATAAAAAATCAACTCTACTATATCAATACAGACCTTGATAAAGGTACTGGTTATGAATATGCGGAAGGTGCCGAATATCTTATAGAAAATTATATCTTATTTAGATATACAGGCGATGGTTCAAAATGGCGATGGGATACAGTAGGCAAATTGAGTAATATAACCGATAAAGGTACACAAACAGTAATCCTACCAAAGGAACTTATACCTGACCTGCAAGAGTCTATCGTAGTGACAAATCAAGGTCTTGATAGAGCATGGAGTAAAGTTTATGAGATTTACGCAAAAGAGTATTTTTTATCTGGAGAAGGTGGCAATGATATAGATTATGAAGAGCTTATAAAAAAAAGTATGCACAATGGAGAGATATATCGTGGAAAGGTTGATGTACCTGACAATAAAGGTGCTATTGTGATAACTGTAGGACCAGGGGGAAGAGGCGTCTTTATGTCATTCTATGATTTTATCGGTGATACCGTAAAAGAAAACCAAGTTGACTCTGCTTATCTTGGTGGCGGTTTTAAAGAGATTAAAATACTAGATGATGGTAAATTTCAATATGTAGAAACACAAGGAAGACCTCAGCTTATAGTATATGATTACATAAACAAAAAACGAATTTCCCTAAAATATGCTGGTTCTGTTGAAGATTGCAACTCTGATAGAGCAGACGAGTACTACTGCCCAATAATATAACAAG
>JALVRO010000096.1 GCA_027031265.1 Bacteroidales bacterium
ATACGAAGTTACAAAAGACCATCCCGAATGGTTTGCTGACGATAAAATACATTATAAAAAAGTCGGCTTTAAAGCACTCGGAAATCAAGTTACAAAATATATTTTGAAAAAGCTTGGAGCTTCTTATTACTAGATAAACTTATGATTTGAGGTTTATGTGGATTGATAAGAAAGTAATATGTGATAATAACAGCTAAAATAAAAAAATGTCTACACATTTATTACAGTCGTTTTTTCAGCATAAGTGAAAATGCTCATGTGGGATTTTTTGTTTTGCCAACGGCTATGATATCAACCCGGATGCTGCAGAACAGCCTTTGGCATCATTAACGGATGCGCGCAGTGCTATCCAAAAATATTAAAAAGAACATATTTCAATGATTTATCTTATTGTTACAGTTGAAGATGGTGTTTACAGTATGAAAGAGCCTTTTGTTCTCACTTAGGAAGATAGTGGAACGCCTGACGGTTATCTATAGAGTTGACAAAGGTGCCAAGCCTGTGTTGAGCGGCGTAAGAAAGATTAACGACTTCTCTGACCGAAGATTTGACCAACTTTATGTTAATGGTGAAAAAAATGAAAAAGTAAAAGACAAAATACCAAAATTGTTAAAATCACTTGAAGATAAATTTCGTAAAAGTATTGGAGTTATTGAAAGTAATATATAAAGTTGCCAATATTGTGCATAAGTATTGCCAGACGAAGTGCTAAAAATCCCGTCATTATTCATTCATGCAGATGAGTCTAATGGATAAAAAATTTTAATAATAATGTACATTAACCAGCAAGTGTGGTATTATATTATGAGAAAATAGATGTCTATGAAAAATTAAAGCAACCTTTTTTTAGAAAAATTTGTCTTATAGGTATATAAATTTTAAAAATAAAAAGATGAAGAAAGCAATTACAATTATTGCAGCTTGCATTATTGCAGCAACCCAGTTAGGCGCTCAAACTTACGAATGGGCGAGAAATTTTGGTGGAACTAATAAGGATTATGGTTATTCAGTAGCTGTTGATGCTTCTGGTAATGTTTATACCACCGGATATTTTGAGGGGACAGCAGATTTTGATCCAGGTAGCGGAACAGACAACCATTCTTCTAATGGAAGTTTTGATGTTTTTATTCAAAAAATGGATGCTAATGGGAATTTTTTATGGGCTAAAACATTTGGCAGTACAGACCGGGACCAAAGTTATTCCATTGCTGTAGATGCCAACGGAAATGTTTATATAACAGGAAGTTTCGCAGGTACAGTGGATTTTGACCCCGGTAGTGGAACCGACAATCATACATCTAATGGCGCACTTGATATTTTTGTTGAAAAATTAGATGCTAATGGCAATTTTTTATGGGCTAAAACTTTCGGAGGAGCAAGTTATAATGAAGATGTTGGGAATTCTATAGCTGTCGATGCCAATGGAAATGTTTACGTAACGGGTTGGTTTAGCGATGATACAACAGATTTTGATCCTGGTAATGGAACAGACTACCATGCATCTAACGGCGGAGCTGATATATTCGTTCTCAAATTAGATGCAAATGGTAATTTCCAATGGGCTAAAACATTTGGTAGTAGAGAGTGGGACCGTGGATATGGCATTACTGTTGATAATTCGGCAAATGTATATATTGTCGGTTCTTTCTTATACACAGTAAATTTTAATCAGGGAGCAGGAACTGACAATCATACTTCAAGTGGAGGTTTTGATGTGTTTGTTCAGAAATTAGACACTGATGGTAATTACCTATGGACAAAAACTTTTGGAGGAACAGATGACGATAATGGAAAAGCCATTGTTGTTGATGCAAGCGGAAATATATTTGTAACAGGAGATTTCTCAGGAACAGTAGATTTTGACCCAGGAACAGGAACTGATAACCATTCTTCAAGTGGCGAGTATGATATATTTATCCAAAAATTAGATGCTAATGGTAATTTTTTATGGGCTAAAACTATTGGAGGTAGTGATTGGGATTTTGGTGCAGATATAGCTGTTGATGCAAATAGTAATGTATATACTGTTGGATATTACAAAAGCTCTTCTGTAGATTTTGACCCAGGCAGTAGCTCTGACATCCACTCTTCAAATGGCGGATATGATATCTTTATTCAAATATTAGATGCAAACGGTAATTTTGTATGGGCAAATACTTTTGGAGCAGGAGCTTATGATTATGGCAGAGGTATTACGGTTGATCCAACCGCAAATATATACACTACTGGATATTTTAAAAATACTGTAGACTTTGATCCTGGTACAGGAACAGACAATCTCACTTCTAATGGAGAAACAGACATATTTGTGCATAAAATGAGCCAAACAACAACTGGTTTTGCCAATAACACTATTGAACCACAAATAAGTGTATTCCCTAATCCGACAAAAGGACTTGTGTCAATCAATCTTGATACGGAATATAAAAATATCAGTGTAACCATTACTGATATTACCGGAAGAATTGTAAAAACAGTAAACTTTAATAAAACTCAACAATTTAGCCTTTCTTTAGATAATCCTGCAGGTATTTATTTTATCGAGGTAAATACTGGTGAGAAGAAAACAGTAGTTAAATTATTAAAAGAATAAAATGTTTGCTAACATAGCGTATAAGTAGTGGCGGGCAAAGTGCGAAAATGTAAGTAAATGCTATAAATTCCCGCCACTACATATCCTCCCGTCTTTTTGACCTCGTTTAACCAAATTAAGTCACAACTAAAATGTCAACACCATTCTGGACTTTAGGGATTTTGGATACAAGCAAAAAAGCGGACTTTTGGGAAGAGCTTGCAAAAAGAAAAAATGCTGGTTTCAAAATTATAACAACTGTTTCAAGGGACTTGAATAGGCTTGAACTGACCTTTGACTACAAGGATGTAAAGGTCAAATTCACAGAGTCGGATACAAAGCCTCTTTTCATTGAATGCAACTTTCAAAGAGATATAGGTCACATCTGGTTTGAGATATCCAGGTCTGATTTTATAGCCAGACTAATGAGCCTATTTAGTAAGCATAAAATTAAGTCTGCGAATAAGAAGTTTAATCTAAAATACCTTATCAGAGGCAACAGCAGCCTGAAAGTGAGAAAGATTATAAACAATGAGAAAATAACCAGCATAATTTTACGGGAGAACATAACATTTATTGGAGGCAAACAAGCAAAAAATGGAACATTTATATTGACTTTAAATATTCACCGGAATATAAACAGCATAGAACAGCTGGAGACTGTTTACAACCTGACAATTAGACTGATAGATATAATAATGGGAGAGTAAATATTATTCCTGTAATAAGTCATTGGTTAGCTTTCAACTGGGCAAATTGTGTGCGGGCACGAAAGAAATGGGTTTTGCATTTATATGTGGGGTTGTAGGAGTTTGATATTAAGATGTGTTATGTAAAGCGGGAATATACATGCAAAGGTATGACAAAACAGCTACTTTTAGCGATTTTTCGACAGCCTGGCTATACAAAAAAGCAAGAATTACTCTCATTGAAAGCTTAGCAATAAAAAAGGAGATCGGGTCCATGTTAATGCATGCGGCACGGGGCAAAGCTTTAAGCTGATTGAAGAAAAGATAGGAAATTCCGGCGAGATTATTGCCCTTGATTATTCAGCGGGAATGTTAGAGGTTGCCCAGAAAAGAATGCGGAAAAATAATTGGAAAAATATCAGGTTGATAAAATAGGCGTTAGAGACTTGGATAGTAAATATTTACATAAAAAACATAATCTTGCTTTTGATATTGTAATTGGAGAACTTGCTTTTTCTGTAATTCCAGATTGTCAGAAGGTTATGAGGACTGCTGCATCATTATTAAACAAAGAAGGCTGTTTAGATTTATCGAAACCTAAACTTACTATAAAATCAACCTATTCCCAGACTTATTCGCACTACTCACTATTTAATTAATACTCTAAAAGACATTAGCATCCCTGTTTGTGCTCTATAAAATTTTTTTGTTTTCTCATTTTTGGATAATTTTAAAGCGCTTAAAAAAATTGGTAAACACTAAGGTTATGAATCTTCACGAATATCAAGCAAAAGAGATTCTCAAAAGTTTCGGCGTACCTGTTCCTGTAGGTTATGTTGCGTTTAATGCCGATGAGGCAGTAGAAGCAGCTAAGAAAGTACAGCAAGAGACCGGCACTGACACTTGGGCAGTAAAGGCTCAGATTCATGCCGGCGGACGTGGTAAAGGAGGTGGTGTAAAGATTGCTAAGAGTCTGGACGAAGTTCGCATGTACGCTGAGCAAATCATTGGTATGACACTGGTCACTCACCAGACGGGCCCAGAAGGAAAACTCGTGCGTAAGGTCCTGGTAGAGCAGGGTATTTATTATCCTAATGAAAAGGGCGAAGTTGATGTCAAAGAATTTTACCTAAGCATCTTGCTCAACCGTGCCACAGGCCGTAACCTGATCATGTATTCACCACAGGGAGGAATGGACATCGAGGCTGTAGCTGAGCAGACTCCAGAGCTTATTTTCAAGGAAGAAATTGATCCGGCAGTTGGTTTGCTTCCTTTCCAGGCTCGCCGCATTGCTTTTAACCTGGGCCTGAGTGGCACAGCATTCAAAAATTTTGTTAAGTTCGTCACGGCTCTTTACAAGGCTTACGAAGGCGCTGATGCTTCATTGCTGGAAATTAATCCTGTGCTTAAAGCTTCTGACGATAAGATTTTTGCTGCTGACGCCAAAGTTAAGCTCGATGACGATGCTCTCTTCCGACATCCACAATACAAGGAATATCACGATCCTACAGAGGAAGACCCTTATGAGCTCGAGGCTTCCAAATTTGGCTTGAACTTCGTTAAGCTGGACGGCAATGTTGGTTGTATGGTCAATGGCGCTGGCCTGGCTATGGCTACAATGGATATGATCAAGCTCTCGGGCGGTAATCCTGCTAACTTCCTTGATGTAGGTGGTAAAGCTACTCCTGAGACCGTAAAGGCAGGTCTGGAGATCATTCTCAAGGATCCTAATGTTAAAGCAGTGCTGATTAATATCTTCGGTGGTATTGTTCGTGCAGACCGTATTGCCAATGGTGTGGTAGCAGCATACAAAGACCTGGGTCAGATTAATGTTCCTCTGGTTATCCGTCTCAAAGGTACAAATAGCGAGATGGCTCGCCAGATTCTGGCAGACAATAATATTCCTGCTAAATATGCTGATTCCCTTCAGGAAGCCGCTGTTATGGTACAGGAAACACTCAAAGAAATCGGAGCATAAGTGGGTGTTATGACCGGTCTAAGACGTTAATGTTACTTACAATCCATTGCGAGGTGCTGCTCTTCGCAATGCTACCTTTCAGGGAAAAAGCAAAGCCCCTGAGGTCTATCGGCCTCAGGGATTCTTTTGTTCATTTTGTTCATCATTTTATTTTTTACAATAAAGTGTACAAGTCAATGCCGTAGGCATGACCATTAAGTAACCCTGCAAGGCATTGTAGGGCACTAAGCGCCGCCAGACGCACAAAAACAATGGCATTAGCCATGACCCTAAAGTTGCCTCATAAGAGATTGCGAGGAGCAGAGACCAAGCTAAACGTCACGAGGAACTCACAGCGTCTAACACACTTGGGAGACAACAAACGATTATGCCTTGCTCTGCTTCGGTGTCATCGCGTGACTGCTCACAGCACTGTTTTTTGCGAAGCAAAAAGCAGTCGCAAGTTACCTCGTAAGAGATTGCGAGGAGCAGAGACCAGTTAGTGGTCAAGTCAAACGGCTTTCCTCTTTTCAAAGCGTCGCAAGGTGTACAAGTCAATGCCGTAGGCATGACCATTAAGTAACCCTGCAAGGCATTGTAGGGCACTAAGCGCCGCAAGGCGCTAATAACCTGACTGACCTTTTTTAAGGTCAGTCAGGTTCCCTACAACAGCGACTAACAAATAACAGCGTCTAACAGGCGGTATCAGCTATACTAAATAAACTTTTTACAAATAAACGAAACTAACACAGCGGAGCGTCTCGAACCCGATTTTCCAATCTCGTAAATAAATGTTTTCTTTGCACAGGAAAAGACGCAAAAAGTATAGACATGCGCAAGCTCAGGAACGAAGAGCTCGGACGTAAGAGTGTCGAAGAATTTAAGCACGC
>JALVRO010000097.1 GCA_027031265.1 Bacteroidales bacterium
AGATCTACACGAATATTCAGGTCGCTCTTAATGGTCTGTGGTCCAGCTCCTGTGTTTATCAAGATCTTAACTTCAGGTATTATATATCCTGCACCAAAGGTAATAGCATCACTATGACGCTCACGTATCTGGTTATTGCTAAAGGACAGGAATATATCGCGTGTCTTCTTGTAGTCTAGCCTGAAGCTCATCTTATTCTTAAATTGCATATCAAGCCCGATGAACGGCACAAAACGCTCGCTAATGGACACAGCGCCCATTTCATACAATGGTACAAAATCACCAGTTCCATCATAAACCACATTACTATATCCAAACTGCTCATAACTATCAAAATCAAAATTGGGATTAGACTGGAAATTATTAACCGTAAAAGTCGAAGCATAAGAATATGTAAGCGTAATTTTCGTGGCTATCTTGTTAATCAGAGGTAAATTTTTCAATCCATCAAAACTTATACGCCAGTCTGGAAGTGGAATTGTAGGGAATGAAGTCAACTGAATCTTTGTTGGGTCAAAGCCAGAATATGCTGCCAGCAAGGCTGGTATGAGCACATCCTGTGAAGTAGGTCCGTACCCGGAAGGGAAAAATTCCCCAGTAGCTGAATCAAGCACAGGTTGTGGGTTATAATTAGGATCTAAGCTACGATGCTGGGCTGCCAGACGGTCTGCTATTATCTTCCTGTAATAAAGGAAGTTGTCATAAGCATCTGACTGGAACGTAAGCGCATCATATTTTTCGAATGCCGTACGAATTGTGTTAATTGAAATAAAGAAATTACCATTGACCAGGCGCTGCAAACGGCGGAAATTACCATCAGGTAAGGCATAGCCATATTCTTCTGTGTTAAAGCTCTCGTTCCGCTGAAAATTTAGATCCACACGCACATTATTAAATGGCTCGAGATTTATCTGTGCCCTGAGCTCCTGTCCCTGCATCATTCTCAGTGGTTTATTAAAGAGTGTGTCTGTCGTTATCCAGCCATGTGAAGCTGCATATTCTATAAAATCCGGGTCTTCCATGCCTGTAACGTACCGCCAACCTGGAGCCCACAGATCACCCTGGCGACTCTGACCAAATACCTGTGCCTTCGGCATAAAACCATTAATCAGTGAGCCTGTGGACAGCTTGTAAGTCATAGAAGCTCTCCTGAGAAACATCATGGACTTGAGCATATAGTCTTTGACCACCACAAGCGGGTTCTCTGATGCCTTTTTCTTTCCATACACCCTGATTGTCACATTATTAAGCTGCTTATCAGGACGGATACGTATCTGGTTTTTGTCAATAACCTTAAAGGCAATAGACTGCGGCGTACCAGATGAGTCAATGACCTCGACCTTGACAATATCTGTTGTTTTTAGTTTGTGCACAATATAAAGCGAACGGCCAGCACGCAGGCGGCGGAATTTTTTCTGGTAAGTAAGGCGTTTCTCAGCCTGTGTTTGTGGCTTGCGGCCCTGTGGAGTAAAACGACTATCCACATCACGCAGGAATTTGACCTTATTATACAGGGAAGCAAAGTTCAAGCTTGCATTTGCCTGGAACACAGATGAATTTTGAATCATATTACCAAAATCAATGGTATAAGCAGGTGTGGAATCTGTTGCAGGTACCTTTATTGGATCCTGTCCCAGACGCCAATCATACGTTGCTGTGTAATTAAGGTTAAGCGAAGTCCATCCCAGCAATGGCAGTTTGTTAATTGGTGTACGGTAGGAAATGCGTATGCGCTGTGTGTAAGAAGTATTACGGCCCAGATCGTCGAGATACATAAAAATCGTGTCCTGTGGATTATAAATACGTCTATACCACAGGGAACGGTCAAATTCCCTCCAGCCCTGGGGCTCTACCCTTGCCTGCTCATTAGCCGACAGATCCAGGCGTAGGCCCTGTGATAGCTGGTAGGAGAGGTCATAATTCCGCCGCCACAGGAAATTTTTCTGGCTCATCACAGGGAGCACTATGTCAAACTGTGGGTTCAGGCTACGAGACTTGTAAATATTATATTGTCGATTAACCTCGGCCGAAAAATTCACACGTTTGGGCAGATAATAGAAATTAAAATCACGAATAAGACGGAACACAGGTTTGCGCATAAATTTGACTTTCTGGAAAGGCCTCACTACTGGCGCATTAGGATTATAGTTGTAAGCAAACGAAAGCATCAGGTCTTTCTGGTAATTAAACTCTGTGATTGGGTTACGCTGGTATATCTCGTTGTATGCAAAGGATGCTGTAAAATTAGAAATATGGTAAAACGGCTTGACACGTTTTCTGGGGCGCTGGCGTTTTTTACCTGGTTGTTGCTGTCCAGGTCTCTGCTGTTGTGTTTTCTGCTTTCCCTGTATACGTATATTTGTCACATTGAAGCTCTTGCGTCTAATATATGTTTGAGAAATCAGTTTAAGATCCTCTTTCTCCTTGTCTGAGAGATTTGGGTTTGACAAAGCTGTACGTAGCTTTATGTCAGGGTCCAGTGGGTTATATTCAGGATTGGATATACTCTCCGAATAGCCCCAGTAAACTGGAATAGACACACCGTATTTCTTGGGGAAAAATTTGCCGAACTGCAGACGAGTGCTCAGATCATACTGGATAAGCTGGTCCTGGTAACGCTCGTTTACTCTCTGCTCTAGGCTACCAAAACCAGGCGTGTGTGTATAGGCTGCAAAGTTAACATTACCCAGGTCGGCTAACGTAAGGTTTATTCTGGTTGTGGCAGCCCATCCTCCATTATTGTTAAAATCCTCCAGTCTTAGCTCATTGACCCATACTTCACAAGACTTGGGCAAGCCATCATCTGGCAAAAGGTTATTTCTCGCACTGGGGTTACGTATGCCAATCATTATTACCTTGATATTACTCAGGTTGGGATTACCCAGCACTGTGATTTTCCGCTTGCCATCATACACAACGAATGGTGTGGTATAATTAACCATAGACCCTGGCTCGTGCATTACAATATTTCTCTTCTGCTTGGCCTGCAACAGTGTCTCAAAAGCCAGATCAAGCTCATTCTCTGCAGGCCAGACTATATATCTGGTTGGGTCGTCCTTGTCATCATCATTAGAATAATAAAATCCAGGAGGTGTGAGCTTGAGAGGAATCTCATACTCATAATAATTCTGTGTAAAATCAGATCCCAGGCGTATAAAGAGCGTTACGTCATCATCATGCAGCTGGTTTTCCTGTCCTTTAAGTGCCTCGGCATGCACATACATTTTAATGCGCTTATAACGGCGAACATCCATATCCACGAGCTTATACACTGCCTTGGCCTGACCATCCTCCAGATCTGTCACACGCAGGGACAGGGACTGCTCGTTGAGCTGACGCATCTGCTCATTATAAGGATCCTGTTCTCGCGTCACACCAGGTGGTAGAATGTAATTAACAGGCTCTTTCTGGCCACTCTCTTCTATATTAACCACAGAAATATCAAACGATGAATTATCAGCAGGCTCTGGACTGGTACTACCTTCTGCACCTTCTATAAGCTGGCCTTCATAAGCCCGCCATTCCTCACGAACGAGGTTAAACTCTGCAAAACGCAATACTACTGAATGCTGCCAGCCGCGTAAGAACATCCGCATAAAACGGATTGATTTAAATCCACTAATATTACCATACACACCATCAGGCTTGCGCACAGGTACCTTGAACTGATACCAGGTCACCTCTCCATAATTACCATTTGGCAACTTGACACGGGAGCGTACCTTGTTGACAATATAATTCCTGCCTATCTGCATGTCCTGTGGCGAGAGATGTATATGATACTGGTAATAAGCCTCGTAATTATCCAGGGTATTGTCGCGGTTAATATCCTCCATATCTGGCTGGAAACTAACAGCTTGATAAGCCAGATTATTTTCCTCTCCCAGCGGAGAGTTACCCTCTGTGCCATTGAAATGCTTGTAACGCTCAATTATACCAGCCTTTGTCTCGTCGTAACCTGGATCCAGGAAATATTTAAAATCATCATCTGACGGGTCTCCTGCAGCATTAAGATAAGCCTGAGAACTTGTGCCATATAGCTGGGCTATACGCTGGAGATAATGCTGATGAAATCTTTGCTCTGTCGAATCGAGCAGACCATCAAAGCCAGCATCCTGTCTCTTTCGGGCTGCAGGGTTATTATCAAAATTCTGTGTGGTCATCTGCTCACGCGACACTATACCCCACTGTGTTGTGTCCACTTTGGTAGGATCATCAGGATAAGGAATGCCATTCTCAAAGCTCTTGCGCCCATCACGTAGGATATCCTCTGAAATATCACCCAGATCAATGTACAGGTCACCGCCCGTTGCTGTGGAATCGTACACAAAAGGGTCCATTAACCAGAATTCAATAAACTCAATATTAGAACTCTCAAAATCAGTGACATACAAATCACGCATAATACCTGCCCAACGACTGGCTGGATTTTTTAACTGGCCATTCTGGTCAATACCAGCTGAGAGACCAGGATTGCCTTCCACATCAAAGTTATATGGACCACGCTCCCTAGGGAAATATGCCAGGTTGAGCACTGTCAGACGTGCCGGTGTATTGTAAAAAGGCTGGCGGTTCGGATAAATCTCTGTCTCAAGCACATCGCGCACCAGGTGATTGGAGATGCTATCCAAGTTAATATAGCTAGGCCTTGTCTGGCTACGACGGTCAGTAAAATCAGGGCTTACATCATACCATGCCAATAGAGCTCTATTATACCCAGAGACCAGTGAAGTGACATTAGCTGCTTCGGGGAACATATCAGGCTGGTGCTGAGGAATGCTTGCCAACACCCAGGCTTGGGGTGCTTTCAGATCTATGTATGTCTGGCTGTCCTCAAAATCGTCTATAAAAGACACACCTTTTTTGTCCAGGATACGTGGATTACCAGGCACAAGATTAGCAAACTCAGCACTGAAATCAATGTGCGAAGGAGCCTTGGTCTGAATAAAAGGCAGCTTGTCTATGAGTCGTGTGAGGAAAGGTAGCTTGTGCGAAAAATTAACATTCCAGCCCCACAGGGTATTAGATACTGGCTCTGTACCAAATGGTGTCTTTATATCAACAGGTAGCTCTGTCAGATGCAAATAGGACAGACCCATATTAAAATCTTTGGAAAACTGGTAATTCAGATGTGTGCCCATAAAATTCTGAGTGGTAAGCCCATATAAGTCCTGGCTCTCGAGAGTTATCTTGATTGGAATGCCAGACATGAGTATAGACTTGTTGATAATGGTCACCTTGCCAATATTATAATCGACTGTGTAATCCACATTCTCCTGCAATTGGCGTCCACCCTGTGTCACCTTAACACTACCGCGAGGGATATTCATGGCATTGAGCATAATCTCTGAGCCTGAGCTCGAACGGTAACGGCCTTTGAGATAGAATTTGTTTTTAACAGCTATTTGCTGGGCAATGTATTGTGTGGAGTCATATAGTTCCTGATAAACATAACGATCAGCCACACGGGCATCCCCAATCTTTTCACGAAGAAAACTACCGAAAGGTTCTAGTTCTGGAAAAATAACCAGGCCATGTTCTGGGTCTATTGTTACACCTTTGAGGAAATCAAAAAAGCCATCAGGGTGTGGGTTGTTCTGCTGGTCAGCTTTATCCAGATTCAGTACACGCAAAAGAGGCACATTTTTTATACTACCTTCTGGTAAATAATTAATCATATTACCTGTGCGGTCGTCATCATAAAATACATCCAGTTGAAAATCCTCTGGTGAAATATTCCAGCTGTCAAGGGAATAAATATTCTTCATCATCAGATCCCACATAGGCACGTGTGGGTTGGACGATGGACCACGCAAGAGTTTAACAATTAACACATCAGGCGCATTAACATCTGTAGAAAACTCACCCACTTTGTAAGTCTTACCGTTCATCGTATACTCATAAGCCACAGCCAGCACTTCGCCGGGACGCAGAGTGAAATTCAGTGAAATGTATCCCAGATCATAGTTGACCGTATAATCTTTAGGGTCGAGCTTACGGGCACTCTCCAGTTTTATATAATCAGTTCCTTCGCGAAATCCCAGATTATTCAGCAGAGCCGAAACCTGTGTTATATCCCTTATCTGCGGATAATTATTAGTCAGATTCGAATACAAATCATTCAGATCATTGCTGGGATACTGCTCTCCTGGCGTCTGATGCACAAGAGATGAAGCATAAATATCAGGGTTAGCCTCGCCAAGGTCCTGGAAAGCTACAATATTACGGGCATTATCAAAGTCTGAAGTCTTATTGGTCACCCACACCTCTATCTTTGTAATTTTAACAGGTGAAGCAACCACAGGGAGATTCTTTAGTGACTGCTCATAAAGGCCACGGAAATAATGATTCAAGAAAAAGTGCTTATCAGCCTCATAATCACTGGCCTTTATCTCAAACTCATTCATCACAGCTCCGCCCTTGACCTCAATGGTCTTGGCCTGACCCTTGCGATGAGAGAGCACGCTCTCGACAGTCAGACGGCCAAACTGCATAACAGCCTTAACACCAAAGAGTGTATTACTTCCCTGGATCAGACTATTGTCTGTGGTAAACATAACATTACCCAGCTCAAGACGCTGTAAGATCTCGTCCTCGTCACCCGTATATTCAATTTTCTTCTGGTCCTGAAAGTCAAACATTGTGTTGGTATTGTAATTAATACCAACGTTGAGCTTATCCCCTATTTTACCATTGAGTCCGAGCTGTATATCCTGGTCAAACTTAAAAGTAGGGTAGCGACCCCGCAAATCTGGAGGCAAAGCAGGATTGTAAATCTTATTATACGCTATACCAAAAGTTAGTCCTATGGAGCCCGTAGGTCGCAGAGAAATAACATCCGAACCAAACAGTTCTTCTGCACCTTTGACTCCCACGCTTATATTTGGCGAGAGTATATTGCTCAGAAAAGTGGATTCTCCGCTTTTTTGTTCCTTGTTAAGTTCCTGTTTCCACATTGAAAAGAAAGCCTGCTTGTTCTGCTGCTTTATAAACTGGTTAAAATCCATTATCAGAGGCATACCAAAGCTGAGGGTATCAAATTTGTTCTGGAGAATAAAACCCAACCGTGGATCATACTCATAATCAAGGTTATAAAAAGGCTGTAACTGAGGTAATCCCAAGGATTTGGAAAAAGGGTTGGGTGAAAAATAATATGGAAAAATAGTATCCCTTTGAGCTAATAATGTGCTGAAAAAGATAAAAACAAAACTTATCCCCAGTAAGACTTTTTTTATCATTTGCCACCTGTGTTTTTTGTGGTTAAGTAAGGTATTTGAACGATTCTTTTATTATGTATTCTATACTTGCCTGTGGATTGGTTTTTAGGACTTTGGCCACAGCTTTTTCCACAGCCTTACGGCTAAAGCCCAGCACTACCAGAGCCTCAATAGCCTCATTTCTATTCGAACCACTACCCACAACCACTGCTTCCTGGCTGCGTGAATCAATCTTATCTTTCAGGTCAACAATAATCCTCTGCGCTGTCTTCAGGCCGATGCCTTTAACACTCTTTATTAGCTGTACATCTCCTGTCACAATAGCTGTGCGAACCTCATCAGGACTAAGGGACGAAAGCATCAGTCGGGCCGTTGCCGCTCCTATTCCACTGACCGATATCAACTGACGGAAAATATCCCTTTCGTCCTTTGTTGCAAATCCATATAAAGTAAAACTATCCTCTCTGATTACCTGGTGAACGAATAATTTAACATCTTTCTTGTCTTTGACCTGCTCAAATGTAAAAAGACTGATGTTCATATAATAACCCACGCCTGCTACATCTACAATTGCATAAGTAGGACTTATCTCGACCAGAGAGCCCTTTAAGTATTCAATCATAGTTTAATTAATTTAAATTTTTGATAAAAACTATCCGATACTAACACAATGATATAAATCCCACTAGACAGATCCTCAAGACTTACTTCCTTCTCATATCCTGGAAAACCTCCGCTCACCTGCTTAACACGCCGGCCTGATAAATCACAAATATAAACAGATTTCACAAGTTCTGGATGCAAGGTAAAAATTGTTATAAAATCACTTGCAGGATTAGGATAAATCTTAGATTGAGTAAAATCCATACCACCATACACCTGCGCCTGTGCTGGTATCCACATCTGAGGATCAAAGATTACATTCTTGACGAATTCCTGCACAGTCACTTCTACTACCTGGTCCAGTGCAGTGTCATTAACAACGATAAGGGTATCTTCCCCACTGAGGGTCCGTATCTCCAGAGGCAAACGGAGCTCAAAAATATCCACATCATTAGACACAGGCTCTTGATGAATATTTAACACAACCTTCTCCCCATGCTGTGAATACTCAATATCATAATGAGGATAACCTGTACCATAAAGCCAATCATCAAAAATGCCAGACAGGTCACATGCACATGCTTGCTCCAGATGGCTCTGCAACGAAGGTGTCCTGGCATATCCAAAAGCCAGAGTTGTATCACGCAAATAACCTCTCAGCCCAGCAAAGAAAGCCGAATCACCTATTGTCCAGCGGAGCAAATGCAGAAACAGGGCACCTTTCATATAAGTATAAGTGTAGCTAAAAATGCGATTCACATCTGTTGTGTCCTCCACATAAACCGAACCATAAGGATATTTAAAGACCCTTGCTCTTGCCCTCTCCAGCCAATCCAGGAAGGTATAAGAAGCTATACCTGCCTCGGCTGTCAGACCTTCTAGATAAGTAGCAAAAGCCTCATTCAAGTAAATATCATGCCACGAACCACAGGTAATATAATCACCAAACCACTGATGTGCTAATTCATGTGCCAATAGGGACTGTCCAAAACCTCCAACGAAAGTCATGGTCTGATGCTCCATGCCACCGCCCCAGCCAAACTCAGCATGACCATATTTCTCCCTGTAAAACGGATAAACCATAAACTGGTCTGAATAAAACTCCAGACAACGGGCAGCATGTGGTGTCTGCTCGCGGGCTGTCTGATAATGTTCCGGATAGACCATGTTCATTATGGGTATCTTGAGACTATCACCAATGTATGCTGTGTCATAATATGTGCGGTAATTAGTTACTGCAAAGGCTACCAGATATGTGGCAATAGGATAATGAGTACGCCATCGCATGGTCCTGACAGTGTCAATCACAGTATCCTGGACTAGCAAACCATTAGACGCTGCCCTGTAAGCACTATCACAATGCACAACGACCTCCAGTGAATCAATTTTATCACCCAGGTTGTTCTTAGTTGGGAACCAATCTTTTGCACCATAAGGCTCAGAAAGAGTCCACATCACTGGCACGCTATCAGCATGTGTGCCTGTCGTAAAGCTGCCCATGCCTGCCTTAGGAGGCTCTCCGTGATAAAAAATCCTGATCGAATCTACAACCTGTGGCAATGCATGTAACCTAATGGTTATCACATCATTAACATGTGAAAACTCTACAACAGATCCATGGTATAAAATGGAGTCTACCTTGAGACTATCGCTCAGGTCAATACTCAAGACGGAATCTGCATTTTTAAAATAATAATCAACTTTTCCTATGATATTTCTCACATTTGGATTTACTGTAAAATCTAATCTTTGAAAAATCAAATTATACTTAAAATTTTGGCTAAATAAAATGAAAGAATAACTTAGCAGCGTCAATAAAAAAAATGTTTTTTTCATAACAAACTTATATTTAAAATTTTATGTCAAACCAGCTTGATAAAAACATAATCGAATTTATAAAAAAACAACAAGTTTTATCCCTGTCAACGTCTGTAAATAATCGTCCACACTCATGTAATTGTTTCTATGCCTATGATTCCCGTAATAATTGGCTAATCTGCACATCAGAATATGAAACAAAACATATTCAGGACTTAAAGTTAAACAATTACGTCAGTGGAACAATATACAGAGTAAAAAAATTATCCGGCGTAGTAGCTGGAATACAATTTGATGGTTACATGCGTGAAGCCAAACAAGAGGAATTCCAGCGCGCAAAAAAAGTTTTTTATTCGCGATATCCGCATCTGATAGGCAATAAAGCTCCTTTGTGGATCATTGACCTCAGTTATATTAAATTTACACACAACAAACTTCTTGGTTTTGGCAAAAAAATTGTCTGGGAAAAAGAAAACACACACTAGCTATGCAACAATATCTTGACTTGCTTCGCTATACTCTCGAAAACGGCGTCAAAAAAGAAGACCGTACAGGTGTAGGGACAATCAGCACCTTTGGCCATCAGATGCGTTTTGACCTCTCAAAAGGTTTTCCCCTGCTCACCACCAAGAAGCTACACGTCAAATCTATTTTTTACGAACTACTGTGGTTTATCCGTGGTGAAACCAATATTAAGTGGCTCAATGACCACGGAGTACACATCTGGGACCCATGGGCTGACGAAAATGGTGAATTAGGCAGAATCTATGGCTATCAATGGCGTGGATGGACAGCCGAGAACGGCAAGCGTATTGACCAGCTCAGGCAAGCTATAGAAACCATTCGCCACAACCCCACATCACGCCGCATAATCGTTAGCGCATGGAACGTTGGAGACATGGACAAGATGGCTCTGCCTCCATGCCATATTCTTTATCAATTCTATGTCGACCCTGTAAACAAAAAACTCTCACTCCAGCTATACCAGCGCAGCGCTGACCTGTTTATTGGTGTACCTTTTAACATTGCTTCTTATTCCCTGCTGCTAATGATGGTAGCACAGGTGACAGGCTATACTCCGGGTGAGTTTATCCACACACTCGGCGACACACATATCTATCTGAACCACATAGACCAGGTAAAACTGCAGCTTACGCGCACTCCCAGACCTCTGCCACGTATCCGTCTAAACCCCGATGTTAAGTGTCTCTTTGACTTCCGCTATGAAGACATCACAATAGAAGGCTATGCCCCATGGCCACATATCAAAGGTGAGGTTGCCGTCTGAAAGATATAGCCGCCCCGACATCATGCTATATGCATGTGTACCGTCCCATAGCAATCAGTCGTGGGCGGCTTCTTTTTTACTTCGTCTCAGCTGCCTGAGCCACAAATACCACATTAACAAAATCACAGAATAAACAATGTACTTGAAAATCAAGTGATGGTTAATGTCCAGATAACGTGGACAACAGTATTGCGTTATGGCCAGGCCGCTTATCCTCAAAATATTTAACATCAAAAATACCAGCGTGCCAATAATCATTATTCCCCATTTGCGGCTCTTTCCTGATGGGTAGGCCAGAATGAATCCCAAAAAAAGTCCCAAAGTGTTCCGTCCCAGACATCCTCGGTCCAGGAGCACACCCTCATGCCCTTCAATCCAAATTATTTTCCCCAGAGTATGTGCCTTGAACCCGATAAAATCGAGCAAAAACTCTGTTGTCCTGAGCTGTATAAGTGTCAGATAATAAATGCCTTCTTCGTACACATAATCTACAATCCAAAAATCTCTTAAAAATTTAAAAAACAACACCCACAGAATGTACAAAATCAAAATATTAATCAAAAATTTACCCCAAATTGGTATTTTTGTCAGTCGCTCAGACACAGTATTAAATATCCGCATAAAAACTTGATTATGAGAGCAGTTATACAACGCGTCAACTACGCATCAGTACACATTGAAGATAAGATATTTTCACAAATAAGCAAAGGCTTACTCGTGCTTGTGGGAATAGAACATCATGATACAGACCAGGACTGCCAGTGGATGGCACACAAAATAGCCAATTTACGGATTTTTCCAGACGAACAGGGCAAGATGAACCTCTCTGTCAAAAATGTGCATGGCCAGGTTCTGGTCGTCAGCCAGTTTACTCTTCATGCCAGCACAAAGAAAGGTTTTCGTCCCTCATACACACATGCCGCCAAGCCAGATATTGCCATACCTTTATACAACAAATTCGTCACCTACCTCGAAAAAGAACTGGACAAAAAAGTCCCAACAGGACAATTCGGAGCTTATATGCGCATCTCCCTCGAAAACGACGGACCCGTGACCATAATTATTGATACAAAGAACAAGGAATAATAGATATAGAAGAATAATGCAACAAACAAAATTAGACATAAAGAGAGGCTGCCATAATGGCAGCCTCTCTTTCGAAATAACAATAGCAGGACTATTAAGCTTCTTTCTTACCAAGTGCTGCGAAACCGCAGATAGCTACGATAAGACCTACAATAATGCTGTTCCACATTGCACCCTGGCCAGAGAGTAAACTAGAAATGAATGCCGAGATAAACAGCCATACACCTGCCAGACCACTGAGCCAGCCCTGCCATTTCTTATTATCAGAAATCATCCAGAAGCCAATGATAGCTACGAGAAGACCTACTATAATGTAGTCCCACATGAATGCCTTTGCAGACATTTTTACAAAGCCCAGTACAAACTGTAGCAAACCGAGAAGGCCTACAACCCAACCTTTCCACATAATTCTAAATTTTTAGGTTTGATTTTCAATTCCACCCTTATTTAGCCAAACTATGTGCCACAAACCGTAACACACTAAACTTCAACCATCTATACAAAACATTCATTAATCCAAACTCCAGTTTCTGGGCAATCCCGTTGCTCATGAAATCTTTAAAATAATAAAAATCAAATTCTTAATCTGTGAAATAATACTTCACAATTATTGTCTAAACTTTTTCACATCAATCTTGTACTTTTGGATCAGATTATAGAGCTGGCGACGGTTGTAATGAGTAATCTCTGCAGCTCTGGCAATGTTACCTTTGGCTTCTAGCAAGACATTTATCAAAAAGCTATATTCCAGATTACTGTCAATTTTGCTATAATACTTTTTCTTGAGCAGTTGTAATTCTTCCTTAGTACGGGGTATGTTCTTGAGTTTTAGTTTGCTCTTGTTTACCTTATTAATGAAATCCACAGGCAGGCTATCCAACGTTAATGTACTATCATGTGCAAAGAGCATTGAATGAATAACTATATTCTCCAACTCGCGCACATTGCCTGGCCAGTCATATTGCTGGAAAAGACGAATGACCTCAGGGCTGACCTTATCAACTTTCTTTCCCACGTCAGCCTGATGCTTCTCGAGAAAATGCTTAACCAACAGCGGTACATCATCTTTTCTTTCCCTCAATGGAGGAATTTTTATTCTAACGACCTTGAGCCGGTAATACAGGTCTTCGCGGAAATTACCCCTGGCCACTTCTTCCTCCAGATTACGGTTTGTAGCAGCTATGAATCGCACATCTGTCTTTATAGTCTTTGTTCCTCCCACACGTGTAAACTCCTGTGTTTCGAGCACGCGCAAAAGTTTCACCTGCATACTCTTGGGTAGCTCGCCTATTTCGTCCAGGAATAATGTGCCCTTGTCTGCCAGCTCGAACTTGCCTTTTTTCATTGCCACAGCACCTGTAAAGGCTCCTTTCTCATGGCCGAACAGCTCGCTTTCGATAAGTTGCTCCGCAATTAATACTCACGAAGGGCTTGTCAGCTCTGTCGCTTAGACGGTAGATAGTCCTGGCAAAAACTTCTTTTCCTGTGCCGCTCTCCCCCTCCAATAGCACTGTGACCTTAGTAGGAGCTACCTGTTTGAGCGCCTCGAGTAATTTTTTCATTTTGGTATTAATAGTAATAATCTCACTGGTTCCTTCGTATTTTTGTAGCTTTTGTTTAAGTGTACGGTTTTCTTGAAGAACGTTGTTGTATTCAAGGGCTTTTTCTATGACTCTGGAGAGATGCTCTATATTAATAGGTTTCTGTATATAGTCATAGGCTCCCTGTTTGATTGTCTCTATAGCATTCTCTATGGAACCATAAGCAGTAAGCACAATAATGGGGAGTGTGGGATTTGTTCTTTTTATCTTCTGGATCAGCGTGTTTCCATCCATCTGTGGCATGCGTATATCCGTGATTACCAGATTCACAGGCTCAGATTCTAAAATTTCCAAGGCTTTGCGGCCGCTGTTGGCTGTTCGCACATTGTATTTGTCCCGGAAATTTATCTTCAAAATATTTGTTATCCTCACTTCGTCGTCTACTATAAGTATTGTTGGTTTAGCACTCATCTGGATTATGTTTTTTGGGTATTTTTATCACGAAACGTTTATAATATAAATGATTAAGCAATAGTATCTCTCCATCCATAGCCTTAGCAAGATTTTGTGATATTGCCAGACCAAGACCCGTGCCCTGCACCTTTGTAGTATAGAAAGGCTCAAAAATTTTCTCTCTTATCTGTGAGTCAATATCCTGTCCATTATCATGAATTACAAAGACGTAGCTATCCTCTGTGTCCTTGAGCAGGACCAGCAAGCGTCCTCTAAAACTATCTTTCTGCCGCATCTTCTCGTCGATTGCATCCAGTGCGTTGTTTATCAAGTTGATAAAAATTTGGAGTAATAGGCCTTGGTCCAGTACAATCTGCTCTGTATTGACTTTATTAACCACTCTGTAGTCCACGCTCTCTGCCTTTGGATGATTAGCTATATAACTGTCCAACTTGCCTGCAAAATCAGAAACCGAGAAACATTCATAAACTGGAGATGGAGAGCGGGAAAATTGTAAAAGGTCATTGAGGATATTATTCAACCGCCGGGTCTCCTCTAAGATATATTTTTTGAGATCCTGCTGCTGGTCTGGTTCGAGTTCTTTGGACAATAGCGTTTGCGCAGCTACTGAGATAGTATTAAGAGGATTACGTATTTCATGTGCTATAGTCGAAGTCATGCGTCCTATAGTAGCCAGCTGCTCTATCTGGGCTTTTCGTTTTTCCTGGAACTTTATTAGACCAATAAGCTTATTACGTGAATATAGGCTTGACAGTTCGTTGACTAAAATCTTTATTATCCTGATCTCCTCGAATGTGTAATTCTTTTCATTTTTCTTTTCACAAAGGATTATAAGAGCATCAACTTTGTTATTGTAAAACACTGGAAAAATAAGAGATGCTTTAACCTCTATAAGAAAATCATAACATTGTTTATCCACCACCTGTGGATCAAGACTATAAAATTCTATAACCCCTTTTAGTCTCTCCAGCAGACTTGCCAGGAAACAATCAGTATTTAGCTTTAGCTTGTATCTATTCCTACAGTCTACAAAATGTGATTTTTTCTTAACCAGAATCACAACCTCCTGTGTGTCAAAATTCTGAACAACGAACTCAGAAATTTTAAATAACAATGTCTGATTATTATAAATCTTATATAGTTCATCGACAAATGCAATTGTGTGCTGCCTGAGCAATTCTATATTCCTATACAAAATCCTATCAATAAACTGCTGGATGCGAAACTTCAAAGGATAAATAAGCACAATAACAGAAAAGATCAACACAACTTCTATCCAGAAAGTTTTGATATTAAAGCTAATCCTCATCACATCAATCATCTCTCTAATCACCAGAAAATAGAATGTAGCTACAATACTCGACAATGCTATATAGGCAAGACTTTCCTTGACAACAAACTCTGTACTGAATAGCTTATCCGATATTATCAAAAAATAAAAGAACCAGGGCGAGAGATAAAACAAAACCAGATAAAACAAAGAACTAACACTACTGTGGCGACTAAAAATCAGAAGATAAAACAACACAATAAAAACAACCATACCTCCTGTAAAATAGACCAACTTAGCTCTCTCGCCCACTGATTTGGCTAATAACAGTTTTTGCACCAATTTTACCAGTGCCAGCTCATAAAAAACAACAGACAGACCCAGAAGTGCATAAAACTTCCAACCTCTGACCAGATAAACATGATAAAAAAAGGCGCCATTGAGTTCCTGAATCGGATAAGCCTTTATCACAAAAACAGGCCCATCAATGGACAAAATAATCAGAGGAGAGAGGAGGATAATCAATATAGTCAAATCATTCAACTCTGGCTTTCGCACATAAGGCAAATAACAATCAATTATCACCAATAGCAGAGAGGGCAATACAAATATTAAACTAAAAGCTGTCTGGTAATTCTGCACAATATGTGCTGACCCTGATTGGTTAAGAAGCAAAAACTCACTAAAATTCCAGAACACAAACAGGAAAGCAAAAACAGAAAACCAACGCTTATCGCATGTTTTTTTCTCTGCCAGCAAACTAAGCAAAAAAATACTGGCATTTATCGTAAATGTGATAATTACAGGTATAGACAGGACATTCATCTCTCCCCTCTGCTAAATTCTTATACTAAAGTAAAGGTTTATTTGTGAAATAAACAATAGCTCTTCCAATTCTAATGCAATTAGGCTGCCCCAATAGTCAACATGCTAATAAATAAAAGAGGCTGCCCTCTTTGGACAGCCTCTTTATTGTCAGTATCATTAAAAGTCACGGGAATGACGCTTGAGAAACTCCCTCTCCCTGCGCGTTAGACTGTTATAACCTTTACGTGATATTTTTTCTAGTATTCTATCCAGCTCCTGCTTTATTTCATGCCGGCGCTCATTCCACTCATAATCCTGTGGCCGGTAATCATTTTTATGCACCTTCATCCGCCCTTTTCGACGGAAACTAATATTTGTGAGAAACAGGGTTATATCCTTTCCCTGCTTGTACTTGAGAGCAAACCACACACCAAATAATGCCCCACCCAGATGTGATAAGTGACCACCTGGATTGTCCACTGTGAGCATAGACAGATCATAGAGCACATACAAAGCACCTATCAACCAGAGCGGCACAGGTAAAATACCAAAAAGCATTACAATCTGCGTCGGCTTATAAACAGATACTGCCAGCACAATGGCCGATACTGCTGCCGAAGCACCCAGCAGCACACTGGCATACCTATAAGGCGCAAAAACTGGGAATAGATTAAAGCCTGCTACATAAAACAACGCGCCCATCAAACCTCCAAGTAAATACACGCGCCACAACTCCTTCTGGCCAAAACTCATCACAAACATCAATCCCAGAAAATAAAGCCACAGCATATTTGCCAGCAGGTGCCAGAACCCTTCGTGCATAAACATATACGTCACCACTGTCCAGGGCTTGATCAGGATCTTCAATGGATTTGCTGGCAGGCTAAAGAAACGAACAACTGCATCTGCCGCTCCCTGTGCGCCAAATAAGAATGCAAACAGTTTAATAATAGCAATGACAATAAAGACTGCCACATTGACAGTCAGAAGCTTATATAAAACATTCATTCTCTTCCAGGTAAACTTAATATTATCCATAAGCATTTGATTTACTGCATTGTCCAGCCGCCATAACGTGGTCGTCCGCGGCGGTCCCAATACTTTATCAAAATATAGCCAAAAATCATACCGCCCAGATGTGCAAAGTGAGCGATATTATCACCTGGAATATTTGAAATACCATTGATTAATTCAAGCAATCCATAGCCTATCACAAAGTATTTTGCCTTGATGGGAACAGGGATAAAAATGATAAACAATGGCACATCAGGAAAGAGCATACCAAAGGCGAGCAACAATCCAAATATAGCACCAGAGGCACCAACAATCGGTATATTCACTTTTGACTCAATGGCCTGACGGATAACTGGTATTACCTGCTGGGCAAACTGCGTGCTGTGAGGCACCAGTTCCCATTGCGACAGCAAAGCGCTTACCGCACGTGGATTGAAATATTGTGGATATTTTGAATAAAAACGCATAAAATGATCCAGGTCTGGGTAAGAAAGAAAAGCTTGTGCTGCTACAACAAAACGATGTATTTCGTACCATGATACTGCTGTGTGCAGGAAGGCTGCTCCAAAGCCTGTAATCAGATAATAAACCAGAAAACGTTTAGGCCCCCACAACCGTTCCAGCACCGTCCCAAAGAGCCACAAAGCATACATATTAAACAGCAAATGGATAAAATTCGCATGCATAAACATGTGGGTAACCACCTGGTAAAGACGGAAATATGGAGATGAAGGATAATGCAGTCCCATTATATTGATCAGATCAATACCAAAGGGCGACAGTATCCATGCCAGCACAAGCATGGCTGTGTTAATAATAAGCAAGTCCCGTACGACTGGGGTCATTCTCATGATTGTACAACTTTATGTTAGGTCAGAATAATCCTTGAAATTCTCACGATGGCGACGGAATGGAAACCTTCTTCCTTGCTGGTTCTGGCGGTTTTCCCTACTACGATTGTTAGATTTTTTGTCATTGTCCTGACCATTGGCAGATTCTGCTGGTTGTGTGTCTTCCTGTTCATTCCCACTAATCTGGAGAGGCTCGTCTATGTGGGTCTCGATGGTCTCGTCTGTGACAATATCCTCATGTTGAGGCAGGGAAGCATCCAGTTCCAACTCTTCATCAACTGTCCCAACCTCTGTTTGTATTTGTTGCGATAGTTTCTGCTCCTGTTGCTCTTGTTTATCTTCCACTGGCTGTGGGGATTGCTTTGCTTCTTTGACCTGGTCAGCCTTGTCTTCCTCCTGCATACTCTCTACTTCCTGTATTTCTGATGGCTTAGCTGGCTTGAGTGTATGCATAAGATCCTCCATATTCTGCTTTTCCAGAGGCTTTGCCTCACCCAGCATCTGTCTGTTCTTGTAAATTGTTCGCGCGACAAACAAGGCATTAACAAAAGAATTGTGATCAGCTTTATTCAGGCCAGCTATATCATAAGCCACACCGTGATCAGGAGAGGTGCGTATTATTGGCAACCCAGCAGTGTAATTAACACCCTGACCCCGACTGAGAACCTTGAAAGGAATTAAGCCCTGGTCATGATACATAGCCAGTACACCGTCAAAATTCTTGTAATTTTCCGAAGCAAAGAACCCATCTGCAGCATAAGGACCCAAGACATTAATGCCCTCTTCCTTGGCTTTTTCTATAGCTGGTATAATGATTTTTTGCTCTTCGTCACCTATAAGTCCTTCATCACCAGCGTGTGGATTGAGAGAGAGCACTGCTATTAACGGTCCATCAATGGCAAAGTCTGTCTTGAGGCTTTTGTTAAACAAGCGAATCTTTGAGAGGATCTTCTCCTCTGTCAGCTCACCTGCCACATCACGCAATGGCACATGGTCTGTTACCACTGCGACACGCAAATCCTCATGTACCATAAGCATCAGTACATCATCCACGCCAAACTCCTTGGCCAGATACCATGTGTGACCTTTGAACTGGAAATTATCACTATAAATAGCTGGCTTGCTAATAGGAGCTGTGACCAGTATATCTATCTTCCCTTCTTTCAGGTCACGTACCGCAGCCTGAAGTGCTGTCAAGGCAGCCTCTCCTGCTATCTCTGTGGCCTGGCCAAGCTCCACACGCACTTTATTACTGACGCAATTAATGATATTTACCGCTTTCCTGTCTGCACGCTCAGGTGCTTTGATATGGTTAAGCGTGACCTGTGGTATCTTTAGCATTTTTTTGTAATAGGCTGCGACCTTGGGCGAGCCATAAATTATGGGTGTAAAAAACTCCAGCATTCGATGGTCGCGAAACGCCTTGAGGATTATTTCATAGCTGATACCATTTATATCACCATGTGTGATACCAACTCTGATTTTCTGAATTTTTATGTCTGGTTTTTCGATTTCCATAGTGCTGATTATTTTCTGATTACAATAACTTCATTGTTTTTTCCCAGTTTAATAACTGACGAAGGACGTGCACGGCGTGTGTCATTCTGTCGCCAGCGCACTATATAGTCAACAGCGTTTTTGATTTCATCAGATATTTCACTGAAATTAGCCGGGCTTGGTCGGCCAGAAACATTTGCAGAAGTGGAAACTATTGGCCTGCCCAGGGCACGTATCAAATCTCGGCAAAAATCATCCCTAACCACGCGCACACCTATAGTCCCATCCTCAGAGATAAGATTTTTTGCCAGGTTCCTTGCTCCTGGATAAATAATTGTCAATGGACGATTGGTTACCCTTATCAGTTCCCATGCCATAGAGGGTACATAAGCATATTCCTTCAGACGGCTGGTGTCATCCACAAGGATTAGCATGCTCTTGGTATTACTGCGTTTCTTTATCTCATAAATACGCTGGACAGCTTGCTCATTCGTTGCATCACATCCCAGACCCCAGATAGTGTCTGTGGGATATAGTATTACGCCCCCATTCTTGAGTACTTCTACTGCTTTTTGTATATCTTTTTCGTATGGTTTCATAGTACAGACTTAGTCATTTTCAGATGCAAAGTTAACAAAAAGAAATGAAGTTTATTTTTGTGCTTGTATTTTTTTAAATTAGCAGTAAAAAAAACAGGACATCATGCGCAAATTCTGGTTAATCATTCTTTCCATCTCATTGTTCTTTCCACTTACAGCACAGAAATACGTTTTTGACAACAAAGCTGTGTATCAAGGTGTTGGACTTTTCCAGAACAAACCACAGTCTGGTAAGTTCGTCCTTTATTGGAGCAGCGACAAACAAATCATTGGTCTGGAAATATTTGACCGTGAAGGAACATTTGTATCAATGACAATCTTTGACCCACAAAAAAACCGCCTTATAGGCCTGGATGAAAGAGAAAAAACTGGATTCATTGTGCCTTATAATCAATACGCTACAAACCCTGTTAACAAGGACCTGCTGGATAGCACACATTACAAAGGCACCAGCCAGATAAATAATAAACCTTGCAGCAAGTACCAGTATACTTTCTCCAATGGTCAGACAACCACCCTGTGTATAAGCCAGGATCAGTTTAACTCCGCCCTTCTCAAAATCCTCAAAAAGACAGGATATAATTTCATGCGCCTTCCTTATGGCTTTAAGGGAGTTATTTCAAGCTATACCCTTAACAACAGCAAAGGAGTACAAATAGCACATCTGGAACTCACAGAACTGACACAGGGCAAATTACACGCATTTGACATGGGTAAATACAAGCTGCAGAGATTCTAATACCAACCCTTAATCAAGTGCAAGCAGGCAGAAAAGCAACTTGCATTTGAAATTAATTTTAGGCTATTTCTGTTTAAGTATTTGATGTAACATAATCCAAAAAAGAGGTTACTGGGGAGTTTAAACTCCCCAATAATTTATATGTGTTGAAGCCGTAGCTGTAGATGTAAATTGAGTCAGCTGGGCTATTTAGCTGGTATAAGTATTGCTGCAAAGCCACCGCCCCACTGCAGGTAAATATCCAATTTATCTCCTCTGGTCACTACCTGCTTCGCATATTCATAATGCGTAGGTTTGGACTCCGAATCTGGAGCATCTGCGATATACTCCATCTCATACTTCTGCCCTTCAGGTAGAAAATCAAACTTTACTGTATAAGGACGCGGACTCTCCCCATTCATCACACCTATGTACCAGTTCTGACCATTACGACGAGCAACAGCTGCCATATCACCAGCCTTTCCATCCAGAGGAACGGTCTGGTCCCACACTGTCGGTATCCTGGAAATAAACTCAGTAGACTGACGGTTTTTCAGATAATTAGTCGGGCTATCGGCCAGCATCTGCAACGGACTGTAATAGACCACATACATCGCTATCTGATGAGCACGTGTGCCCATGACTCGCGGATGTTTCCAGCTTATAACAAACTGTTCTTTTGTTGTATTAAGCATTCCACCAGGCGTGTAATCCATTGGTCCCACCACATTACGGGTAAAAGGCAAAGTTACATTATGCGTAGGTGTAATGGATTTACTCCACTTATTATTCTCTGCACCACGCACACCTTCGTATGACAGCACATTGGGATAAGCACGCCGCAGTCCTGCTGGTGAGAATGAACCATGAAAATCAACAACCAGGTGACGCTTGGCAGCTTCCCGTGCCACACGCTCGTAGAAATTAACCATTTTCTGGTCTGCTCGTTGCATAAAGTCCACCTTTATGCCAGCCGCACCCCATGCTGCAAAGCTATCAAGTACCTGCTCCATATTTTCGTCCAGAGGACCCCAGAGAGTCCACAGTATAATGCCCACATTTTTCTTGCGGCCGTAATCAATCAAATATTTAACATCCATCCCTGGGCGAAAATGCAATAGGTCCCATGTTGTGCGCGACCATCCCTCATCAAAAATGACATATTCAAGCCCAAACTGCGAGGCAAAGTCAATGTAAAACTTGTATGTCTCAGTGTTAATACCCGGATCAAAATCAACTCCTTCCAGCTGGCGGGCATTCCACCAATCCCAGGCCACCTTCCCTGGCTTTACCCATGAAAAATCCATAGGCTCAGGCGCAGGACTGGACAGTTCCCAGACCAGATTTTTAGCAATCAAATCTTTCTCCTGTGGAGCTAACATAAAAAGCCGCCAGGGAAAAGAACGCTTGCCCACTGTAGCTGCTATATATGGAGCCTCCTTGACTATCACCTGGTTACGGTCTGAACGAATCTTGGCTGATTTGGGCTCCAATGGTACATGGGGGAATACGCCTTTTATTAGCCCATTCTCAACCCGTACAAACATGTGTGGATAATCATGTAAATCTGCTTCTGCCACAAGGATACTTACTCCCGATGAGCGAACCAGAACCGGTATATACGCAAAATCCCCATCCTTTAGTTCACTAATTTTCACATGCTTATAAATGCGTTCCTGGTGTGAAATAAACCCTTTATCCTGCGGAAAAAAGATCTCATCATCAGGCGAAAAATACATGTCCAGCCCCTCATTATAAACCTTCAGCGAATCTGGTCTGTCTGCCTTCCACCTGTATGCAAAACCATTGTTATATAGCTCCATCTCGAGAGAAAAACCCTTGTTCAGAAACAGCACAAGTCCATAAGAGTTATTACTCTTGACTTTCACATCTTTTTTCACTTTCCAGTCATTATGTCCTGATTTATTGACAATAATATCCACATTCTGTGCTGTCAAAACACGCTGATTTTTGTAAAACAGCTGCCAGCTTATCTGGCCATCCACCGTTATGATTACTTTGTAATCACCATTAGGCGAGAAAACAGAATAGCTGCCTGCCCATGATGAGTTTGTCCAAATCAACAGGGTAAGCACAAAAAGAAGTAAACGTCTCATAAGTATGGGATTAAAATTTATTTTATTTCCAGATAATTATCCGGATAAAGAAAGTCCTCATAAGGATAGCGAGTGACATGTATCTTGCGCACCTCTTGATAAAGCAAATGCCTGAGCTCATCGAGTCCCTCCCTTTCCCTGGCAGAGATAAACACTGCCTTGGTATTGCCACGGGCAAGATAGGTCTGCTTCCAGTCTTCTATTGTAAAATTTTTCCTGGTCTTGGGCGTGAGGTCAAATTCATCTTTTTCCTCGTAACGGTACAGGTCTATCTTGTTAAACACCAGAATTATTGGTTTATCTGCGGCCTTCAGATCCTGCAGGGTCTTATTAACCACATGGATATGATCCTCAAATTCAGGATGTGAAATATCCACTACATGCAGCAACAGGTCTGCTTCCCTTACCTCATCCAGTGTTGACTTGAATGACTCGACCAGATGTGTAGGTAGTTTCCGTATAAAACCAACAGTATCAGACAAGAGGAAAGGTAGATTCCCAATAACAACCTTACGTGTGGTGGTGTCCAGTGTTGCGAATAATTTATTCTCAGCAAAGACACCAGCCTTTGTCAGGGCATTCATCAGCGTGGACTTTCCCACATTAGTATAACCAATCAATGCCACACGTACCAGCTTACCGCGACTCTTACGCTGGACAGCTTTTTGATTTTCATATTTTTTCAATGATCGACGCAGCCGTGCCATGTGTTCCCTGATGCGGCGGCGGTCTGTCTCCAGTTCTTTCTCACCAGGGCCACGCAATCCAATACCACCACGCTGACGCTCAAGGTGTTTCCACATACCACGCAGGCGGGGCAACAAATATTCATATTGTGCAAGCTCTACCTGTGCCTTTGCTACGGCTGTCTTAGCCCGCATGGCAAAGATATCCAGAATAAGGCGGGTACGGTCAATGACTTTTACCTTGAGCATATTCTCCAGGCGTGACTGCTGCGCTGGCGAGAGATCATCATCAAAAATAACGAGATTCACCTTATGAGTGCGGATAAAATCCTGAATCTCCTGCAGTTTTCCCAGTCCAACATAAGTACTGGGGTTCGGGCGCTCCAAACGTTGCTTGAAGCGCCCGGTAACACTGGCACCTGCTGTATATGCTAGAAATTCAAGCTCATCGAGATATTCATCAACCTTGTCCTCGGGGTCTTTTTTCAAAGACACACCGACTAAAACTGCTTTTTCCAGTGCTTGCCTGACTTTGTCCATATAAATTTTTACTGTTTCATACAGAGCAAAAATACTAAAAACCAGCGCTATTCTCAATACTTACGCACAAGGAAATATTTATTATCAACAAGTGCCTGCCATATAACATCTTTGAGAGTCTCACCAGCAGCCAGAATCATATCCAGATTGTGTGGAAATGGCACAGGCTTATTGTCCATCAGATCACGTGTGCGATCCGAACAAGCCCGCTCATCACCACCAACCGAGGCATAAGCATTAAAGAAACGGTGCTCTGCTGAGATAGGCACTGAATTAACAATCTGGCCAGTGTGGGTATCATAGTATTGCAGTTCGCCAATGATTGTTGCTACTTTTATCTGCTGAAACTCCCTGACCCGGCATGAGACAGTCGAATACTTAGGTATTTTTATAGGATGGCCATTAGAATCCAGCATTACATTGCCATTGGCATCGCGCTTAATATAATAACCTGTTTTTATTTTTCTGGATTCTGTGTAATTTTTCTCCACCTCCTTGTCAGCAGTTATATTAGCTGCTTTTAGCACCACATAAACAATAATAGAATAATCACCATTACGTGCGTCCCTATTATGGTAGATTATCCACTGGGAATTAAGTTTATCCAATGGGAAGTTTACCAGATTCTGCAGATAATCATCAGGTAATCTGTAGATTGTCCTATTTACAGGCTTTAGCAGGACATAGGTTGTTCCTTTCTCCAGACACTGTGCCATGAGATTATCCACATCCAGGTAAGCCGGATTATAAAACTTAGCCTTACGGAATTCTTCATAAGCCTTACGGCAAGCATATCTATTACCCTCCTTCATCAGTCTTTTGCCCATAGCATAATGATACTGGGCAGCCCTGTTCTTAGCTTCTATAATAGAGGGGTCATAGTCCACATGGTCAAACTTTACAGTATGATTACCAATGCTCACAGGAGTGACAGTCTCGACCAGGTCCTGGCGTTTTTTCAGCTTAATGTATAGATTGTAAATCTCATCCCAGTTTCCAGGCTGGCCTTCCTGCTTGAGGAACTTTATTCTTTCCATATCCCGTTCCACAGCCCTGGGATAAGCTATGCCCAAAATTTTAGCCTGTTTTTCATTATTGGGATTACGCTGGAGTTTCTTAACTGCAATATTAACTGCTTCGTCATATTGACCCGTGCGTAATAATTTCTCTGTGCTCTTACAGGAAGTAAACACAAGCACTAAAACAATAAGAAAATAGAAAACTTTCTTCATGGTTAATCAGATTTGATATTTTTTTGTAAATTTGGTTAATTTTACCTCTAAATACAAACTAAATTTATAAAACACGTTGTTATGATGAGACTTTTGTTGATAAGTAATTCTACCAATGCTGGAGAAGAATATCTTGAGCACTCATTACCTAAAATTAAAAAGTTTCTCGGAAATTTTCAGCCACAAAATGCAATATTTATACCTTATGCAGCAGTCACTTTCAGCTTTGACCAATACGAACAAAAGGTCGACGAACGCCTTGAGGCCATTGGTCTGAAAGTAAAATCCATTCATCATTACCCTGATCCCAGTGATGCTGTCCAGCATGCTGATTTGATTATTATTGGAGGAGGGAATACTTTTCATTTACTCAAGCTCATGCAGGATAATAATATTATTGAGCCAATACAGCAGAAAGTGATGGAAGGCACACCATACATTGGCTGGAGCGCAGGTAGCAATGTGGCCTGCCCTACTATTAAGACAACCAATGACATGCCTATCGTCGAACCCGTGTCTTTCAATGCCCTCAGTCTGGTTCATTTTCAGATTAATCCACATTATCTAGATGCAAACCCCGAAGGTCATGCTGGCGAGACACGTGAGCAGCGTATTGAGGAGTTTATCGAGGTTAACCGCAATGTTTATGTTATTGGACTAAGGGAAGGCACAGCATTGGTTATCGAAGATCACAAGATAGAGCTAATCGGAGAGCGGCCGGCCCGCGTGTTCCACTTTGGTAAAGAACCTGTTGAGCTCGGACCCAAAGACGACTTATCTTTTCTTAATCTGGATTTCTGAATTTTGTGCCAAATCGATTTTAAAAGATAAGGATATAATCTTTCAAACACATACCTCGAGGAAGTATGTCCTGCTGATAAGCCTGTCCAAAACTAGAGCGGGGCATAGCCCCGCCCTGGTTCCGCTAACTCACAAAAGGCCTTTTCCCTGAAATTCTATCTCTTAGTCCAAACCAGACTCTTACTTATATCTAGGTTCCCAGACTCTGGACCTAAGCACCAGCGCAGAAAAAACTGTGTAAATAATCACAGCTATCATTATTATCAGAAACCTTATGTATGGCTCTCCGCTGTGTACTCTCTCCATAGCAATCTGCACTGTTGTATAAATCCACGAAACAGTGGCAAGGTAAAGTACATACTCCATTACTCTCAATGCCCATCTATGCTTGACTAAAAACAACAGAGGAATGAACAAGACCAGGTACGACCAGGGATCAAGATGATGACGGCTCAGATGTGCCCAGAACAAGATGTAAGACAAAACTACAACAATAATTCTCCAGACCATAGCAAAGGTTTTTCTTTCAAAACTAGAAAAATTATTACTTGCAAAATTTTATCTCTCCATGCTTTATAGCAGGTTTCTCTCCACTCAGGGGCATCAGATACACAAAAACCAAGCACACAGTAAATTAACAACATTTTTTAAACTGCAATACATGAAAAAGCCTAATTTAAAATATCATCAGGGCAACCCCTGTCCGGGGCAGCAAAACGGCTATATGTTTAAATTTGAACAAATTCTAAACACTGAAGGTTAAATTGTTTTTTAACAAAACACAGGAAATATTATTTTTGCATTTAAACCTGTGAAAAAATAAGACTATGAGTGTAATAGACGAGCTACGCTGGCGTGGACTTCTAAAAGACACAACACCTGGCACAGAAGAATACCTAAAAGAACATAAAGTTACAGCATATCTGGGCATTGACCCCACTGCTGACTCAATGCATGTGGGACATTTAGCTACTTTGATCATAATGAAGCACCTTCAAAATTATGGCCACCGTCCTATTATCGTGATTGGTGGAGCCACTGGTATGGTAGGCGACCCTTCTGGTAAAGACGAAGAACGCCCCTTGCTGGACGAGCAGACCATACGCCATAATGAAGAAGCACTAAAAAAACAGGTTGCCCGCTTTCTTGATTTTGATGAGTCCAGATCCAATGGAGCAATAATGGTTAACAATTACGACTGGACAAAAGACTATACTCTTCTGGCCTTTCTTCGTGATATTGGTAAGCATATCACTGTCAATTACATGATGGCCAAAGAATCTGTCAAAAAACGTATGGAAAAAGGTATCTCATACACTGAGTTCACATATCAACTTCTTCAAGGCTATGACTTCCTATATTTATATGAAAACTACAACTGCCAGCTACAGGTAGGAGGATCTGACCAATGGGGTAATATCACCACAGGTATAGAGCTGATTCGTCGTAAGCTAGGACATGACAAACAGGCTTTTGGCCTGGTTATACCACTTATTACGCGGGCTGATGGTAGGAAATTCGGCAAGTCTGAGAAGGGAATGAATGTATGGCTTGATCCCAAGCGTACTTCTCCATACCAGTTTTATCAGTTCTGGATAAATACTTCCGATGTTGACGCAGAGAAGTATATCAAAGTCTTCACATTCTTGACAGAAGACGAGGTCAATCAGCTTATTGAAGAGCACCGCAAAGCTCCTCATCTGCGCATTCTACAGCGTCGTCTGGCCGAGGAGATGACACGCATGGTTCATGGTGAAGAAGAGTTGCAGAAAGCTATAGAAGCTTCTGCTATCTTATTTGGCAAAGGCACAAAAGAAACACTTCAACGTCTGGATGAGCAAACATTTCTGGCTGTTTTCGACGGAGTTCCCCAGTTTGAGATAAACCGCCAGGAACTGGAGCAGGGAATTGATGTGGTAAGCCTGCTGGGAGAGAAAACTAAAGTTTTTGCATCCAAAGGTGAAGTTCGCCGTATGATTAAAGAAGGAGGCCTGAACATTAACCAGGAAAAAGTCACAGCCCAGGATAGAATCGTTAACACATCTGACCTGTTGAATGATAAATACATCCTTATCCGCAAGGGTAAGAAAAGATACTTTATCATTGTGGCAAAATAATTACAGCTCTTTAGCCAATAATTTCTATAATTTCACTTCTAGCCAGAGGCTATCCCAAAAGTAAGATTAACCGCAATAAACACAACGAAAACACAAGGTTAGGATATTGTTAATCAGCGAAATATGTGTTTTCAGAGTCAGCAGATTTTAATAATTTTTGAGTTTTTAACCAGCCTCTGGCTTTTGTATGTTATATGCTTAAAAAATCCAGTCTTTCAACACACCCATCACCACAATAGCCAATGCAAAATAAACCACACCCAGGAAGAAGCATAACACTAACTTACCTGCACTCAAGGATTTACTAACATAGTTATCCAGTACCAGACCATCTATTATTAACCAGAAAAGAAGCACAACAAATAATACTTTGCTGTGAAAGGAAGCATAATACAAATAAGCCGTTACCAGGCCCAGGGCAAATATTAACCATTTTTTATTCTCAATAGCCCTGAAGAAAAAAGCACCACCCAGTGCCAGCACTACCATATCCCTATAAAAATTCATATCAACCAGCAGCTTATCGTACATAACCCATACAAAAAACACCACAGAAACTAACCAGGCAAAATAAATCCACAACCAGCTGACACTACCAATTTGGCGATCCATTAAAAAAGCAAAAAAAGCAACCCAGAACACATTGAAAACCACCGCAAAAACAAAGAACACAGCTATACCAAACAGGTTCAATGAGCTTGCAAAATACAACCAGAACGCCGCCAGTATAAAAATAATAGATACAAGGAGCGGCGAATAAAAATATTTCATCACACCTCTACTAAGCCTGCTGCTCATCATAGAATGATTTGACCATATCGATCAATTTATCAACCTCAAACGAGGAAAGCTCTGCACATGGCGGAAGTGAAATTATACGGCGGCTAAAATCCTGGCTCACAGGATATTGTTTGTAATACAAAGGATTCGACTTGTCCAGCTTGTTGAGCACATAAGGGTAATAAACATTCAAATGAAGTCCATGTTCATCAAGATACTTTATCATCTGCTCCCGTCTGTCTGACAAAAAGCTAAGCACATAATAATTGGGTTCACATCCCTGGCGCGGCACCAGAAAATTAACTTCTGGCAAACGCTCTGTTATCTTGTGAGCGATTTTCTGTCTGCGGTATACCAGGTCGCGCAAATAACGCATTTTGACCAGCAAAAACGAAGCCTGTATCTCACTCATTCTACTGATGAATGTCTTACGGGCTATTTGTGTGTCAAAGTGTTCGGAATGACGCATCTTTTTTAGTAATTCATGCAAATCTTTATCATCAGTGGCAATAGCGCCAGAATCACCAAAACCACCAAGGGTAGTAGTAGGATAAAAGCTAAAAACTCCCATACGTCCGAAAGTACCAACATGCCTGCCATTGAAAAAAGTACCAATAGCCTGCCACGCATTCTCTATCACAATCAAACCATGAGCACGTGCAAAATCATTTATTTGCTTCATGTCCTCACAATATCCATGGAAGTGAAACGGCACAATAGCACGTGTAAAAGGAGTAATGCTTCTCTCAAGCAACGAGTAATCCATCATACCTGTGTGAGGGTCTATATCCACAAATATTGGGCGCGCTCCAGACCTGGTAATTGCGTATAAATGAGCAGCAGGAGCAAAATTCGTGGTAACCACCTCATCACCCGGACCAATGTCACATGCCATTAACGCCATTGTCAAGGCATCAGCACCTGATCCCAGTGCTACAACATATTTAGCCCCAGTATAATGAGCAAAAACCTGCTCAAACTGATCAAGCAATTTCCCCTCCAGGTAAAGTCCTGAGTCCAGCACCTTCTCTATAGCAGCAAGATACTCAGGTTTATAACGAAAAAACTCTCTTTCCAGATGAAAAAATTTCATATCATCAGGCTTTTGTTTGAAAAACAAACTTAGCAATAAAGTAAAAATTTTCTGTAAAAAACTTTTTAAAACTATCTACGACGGGTGTAATCATTTTCATACTTACGTACCATACCTACCAGAGAAACGAACCTGTCCCTGTCAATTTTTCGAAATCCCTGGACACCATCGAAGAATAGTAAATACCTGACATGTGGAAGGTAATGTTTTATATCAGCATTATCAATGTCAGCAAAGCTCATCCCCAGGTCACGAGGATTGACACTACTGCGTATAGAATTAAGAAATTGCTTTGTCTTGGAGAGACTGTTTATTGATTTGAGCACAATAATATCGACAAAATTTTTAGCAATTCGCATAGAGAGGCTAAAGTCTTTCTCATCGTCATAAATAGAAATTTTGAGCTGGCCCATTACCTGACCAGGCCACTGTTTGTTGGCTTTTAGCTCCAATATATAATCAACATCTTTACCTTCAATTTGCCCCTGGATAACCTGCAAATCGTCTATCCAGTAGGCATTAGCATCAAAGGGGAAAATTTCAAGAATCTCATGTGCAAAAACATCTTTCAGACTAAGCCCCAACCATTTATCTGGATAAATCTGTCTAACCTGTCGATACAAAAGAAGCAAATCTTCGCACGCAACAGAATTATTAACCAGAAACACACCATCTGCCCCCAGGTCAAAAAACTCCCCTATAAGACTTATGGCCTGGCCATGACCATCTATCTCCACAAAAGGTATGACCAGATGTATATGTTCTGCTGTAGTTTCTATTTCCCTACCCTTTATCCTTTTCTTTAATCATACAAAATACATTCCTATATTTGCCATAAAAACAAGAATTAATGCGGGCAGTATGAAAGTAGTATAACTAGAATTTCAAATTTCAATCTATACTTGACCTCAATCTTATAATTTTTCACAAAATTTATTTAAAGATTGTTAGAAAAAATTTATATTTGCTAAGAAGTCAACACATTAGCTAAATCCACATAGAAACCAAATTATTATGGAAAATTTCTGGTCAGATTTAATCAGGAAAAGCGGAGGCGAGTACAATGCCAGATTTGAGTTTGATAATATTTGTCACCAGCTGCTGGGTTATCATTACCCAGGACGTAAACTTATCAATGCCAATAAGATAGACACTATCACAAATACTGAAAACCTCTTGCTTGTTTACCTACCTAAATTTTTCTTTGATGTGCTAACAAATTCCCGTAAGAGTCAGATACGCAAAGCATTTAATCATACCCTGGAGACTATCAAAGACAAAGACTTAAAAATCTTTAAATGGATACTTTGCACACCATATAAATTTAACGAGGAAGACCTGAAATGGTGGAGCCAATGGAAATACAAAAATTTTGACCTTCACAATATCGAAATAGAACTACTCGACGGCGATAACCTCCTGGAACTAATAAAAAAATATAATCTCACTGATTCACAAGCACAACAAACCCAACCTGCCGGTCAAGAGAAATCTACAATAGAGTCCAGCACAGACACAGATCTGGACTTTGACTTTGAGTTTCCTGCGGAACACTCTTTACAATCTACATCTGCTGAAAATGACCATGACGAGACACCCTCATCTGGCCAGAGAGAAGCACACATCTCACACTCAGCTTCTTCAGATACCATACAGGTAGAAGAAAAACCTGAACAGGAACAAGCGCAGCCTTCAGCTTATGAACCATTGTCTGAGCTACAGCCAGAATTAGAAACACAAAAACAGCAAAAAACCACAACCATAGAAAAAGAACAATCACAGGAGGCTGACGTTGACCAGAAATCCCCAAAAAAAGAACAGCAACCAGTGATTAAACTCGAAAAATACCCAAAGATAAAAAACGAATATCTCAGTATACTTGCCTCCATCGATAAACTACACAACGAAGAAAAAGAACAATTCAAAAAACTCCGTTCTATCAGTGACTTTGATTACCGTAGGTTCAAACAAGAGCCTGACCTGGATGAAGTCAAAGGATACAAAACCCTGGACCTCTATTTCAAGGCAAAAACCTTTGAAGTAGACCAGAAATATGACCTTGCTTTATTCTTTTACGAACTACTGGATAAACGTAAGCAAGACCTCAAAAATCGCTTTAAAAACAAAGCCCAGGAAGTCGAAAAATCATACAGGGAAGTAGAACGGCAGCTCGATTTTGAAAAAAAAATTCTTCTGGGAGACCTGCTTCTGGTAAAAGACAAAAAACTCGAAGCACTCGAACACTACGAACAAGCTCTACGACTGAAAAACAAGAACCTCGAAGCAAAAGTAAAATACAACGAGCTGCTGGGCGATATGCTTATGGAGTCGGGTCTCTACAATGAAGCTCAAAAAGCATACTCCGAAGCCCTGGGAAAAATCACAAATAGATTCAAAGAACGCAAAAATATCCTGCAGAAAAAAAGAAGTCTCGCCAAAACAATGAGCATTGCAGCAAGCAGAGTGCCGCTCATTTCACAGACTGGGCTGCTCATTGCACGTCTCAAGGAAATTCACAATAACCTGAAGCTTATCAATGCTAAAGAATACATGCGGCTTAACAGATTTCTGATTGTTTCTGGCATTATCCTGGGTATAGTAGTGTTTGGACTTGTAATTAACAATGCTCTGAAAAACGTGCCTGGAGCTGTTGCCAGATCTGATGCCCTCATGAGCCAGGTATGGGATCTGAGTCAGGCCGCACTTATAAAAGGCGACAATTACATGGACAAATTCCGGCGCTATGGTTATACGCGTGTGCATGTTCTGGACAGCGCCAAACGTGCTTATAAAAGAGCTTTTTCTTATAACCGCATCAATCCTATTGCTCTGAAAAAATACAATATTGCCAAGAACTATCTGGACCAGTATATCAAACTTGCTAAGCGCAGACTCACAGAAAATCCTGGAAGATATTTCCGCCCTGTCAAGCCAATGAGCGAAGGCCTCCAACTGGTTAAATACATGTATGACCCGCAGCGGCCAGGACTGTTTAAATTTGGCTATATTGATAAAAACCACAATCTTGTTATTCCGCCGCTGTTTGATTTTGACTACAATCGTCGCATGAAACCCGGTCGCGAGAGCTTCCATCAAGGACATGCTTATGTGTGCATTGTGGTTAACCCTGGCGACACAGCCTATTTCCAGATCAACCGTTATGGCCGCCGTAGTTCTAAAATTTATTGGGTAGGGCCAAAACATCGTTACATTATCACGAAACAAAAAAGCAGATAATGAACATTTTACTAGTGGACAACCAGGATTCATTTACTTACAACATTGTCGATAGCTTGCGCAAGATTGGTGTGCGGGAGCTGGATGTAGATCCATCTCCCGCACGTGATGTTCTGGCCAGGGCTGACAAGATTATTTTTTCGCCTGGTCCCGGACTACCTGGAGATTTTCCTATAATGCACAAGATATTAGAATACTGGCATGACAAAAAGCCTATTCTTGGTATATGCCTGGGCTATCAGGCCATTGCTAAATTTTTCGGTGCCCGTCTCCAGAAGCTAAAGACACCTATTCATGGTCAGGGGCACGAGGTTATTATCAAGCGTGAGAATTTGTTGTTCAAGGGATTGCCTGAGCGGTTCCGTGTTGGTCTTTACCACTCCTGGGCTGTCAACAAGAGAAGTATCAGCCGTCCATTAAGGATAGACGCTATTTCTGAGCATGGTGTGGTGATGGCGATATCCCACCGCAGTCTGCCTATTTTAGGTGTGCAATTTCACCCTGAATCTTATATTTCTGAATACGGCCTAGATTTGTTGAAAAACTTTGTAATGCTATGACAATAGAGCAGTTCATAGGCACCATGACAGATCTGTTGCGCAAGAACAAGCCAATATTTTTTATGATTGATTTTGACCTGGAGTATCCTTTTGTGTGTGAGATGGATCAGGCCGCTGCAAAGGGTATTTTTTTTGAAGTAGAGGGGTTAAAGAATCATGATTTGCAGCCCTTAGTGGTTAAAGATTTCGCCTTCCGTTCAAACCCCATTGATTTCCAAACATATAAACACAGCTTTGATCTGGTAATGGAAAACATTTACCATGGCAATACATATTTGCTTAACCTGACCTTCCCAACACAGGTAGAGGCTAACTTTAGTCTGAGAAAGATTTTTTCCAGTGTCAAAGCCAGATATAAACTACTTATAAAGGACGATTTTGTGCTTTTTTCTCCAGAATCTTTCATTCGTATAAAAGGTAAACGAGTGTATACATATCCCATGAAAGGCACAATTGATGCCAGTGTGCCTGATGCAAAAAACAGGATTCTTTCGGACAAAAAAGAGCTTTTTGAACATTACACAGTTGTGGATCTATTGCGTAATGATCTGGCTATGATGTCCACACACGTTGAGGTAAAAAGGTTCCGTTATATTGACCTGGTTCACACCCACAAAGGGGACATTCTGCAGGTGAGTTCAGAAATCGAAGGTATCTTACCCGACAACTGGCGCGATACTTTTGCCGAGCATCTTGTGCAGATGCTGCCAGCTGGCTCTATCAGCGGAGCACCCAAGAAAAAGACTGTCGAAATCATACACCAGGCAGAGATAGACAAAAGAGGTTTTTACACTGGAATTTTTGGTATTCATCTGGCAGGACAAATCATAACAGCAGTGAATATACGTTTTATCGAAAAACAAGGGCAAAATTTTATTTTTCGTAGCGGTGGCGGTATTACTGCTTTTAGTGATGCACAAAAAGAATATAATGAGCTAATACAGAAAGTCTATGTCCCAATACCGATTGGTTGAAACAATACGTGTGCTGGACAGCAGACTCCAAAACTTACCGTACCACCAGAGGCGGCTAGAGTACTCGTTCCTGCATTTTTATCCACAACACACACCTTTTAAACTCTCAGAACTTATCACCGTTCCACAGACTTATGTCAAAGGCCTTGTCAAAGCACGTTTCCTGTACAATGCCAGTTCCTTTGCCCTAGAATTTCATCATTACACTCCCAAAAAAATAAACTGCCTCAGACTCGTCCGGGCAGACTGGATTGACTATAGCTTCAAATACACAGACCGGTCGCAGTTTGAGGCCCTGCTTCGGGATACCAAAGGATGCAATGAAGTCTTAATCGTCAAAAATGGCCAGGTTACAGACACCTCGTTTTCAAATATTGTGTTTTTCGATGGCAAAAAATGGCTAACACCCACTACCTACCTGCTAGCTGGCACGTTCCGCCAGTATCTACTGGATACAGGCAAAATTACACAGGCACCTATCAGGCCCGGAGACTTGAGGTATTTCACACACTTTAAACTCATAAATGCCCTGTTGGCATGGGACATGGAACCTTTGCCAATTGACAAAATCATTGTATAAAAAACTTGTTGTAACCAAGGCATGATTCAAAGGACAGATGCAAATTTACAATTCTGACATTTCAGGATTAAGATCTCATTAATATCATAGCAGGGTGCCATAGGCACGCCTGCTATGATTCTCAAATCACCTTACCTTTGTGAAAGATAAGACTTGAAAGTAAGGGAAAGGTTTCTATATGAACCATTTCCTATCCTTTCACAGCCAAAGGACTTTTGATCAAGCCTCTTTGTGTCGAACGCAAAAAATTCAACACTTCTTCCCGCTCAGGCGATGGAGGAAAATTTTTCTCTATCTCCTCTATAGCATGCTTGAGGTTATATCCTTTGAGGAAAACATAACGGTACATATCCTCTATCATTCTAATCTGCTCATTGGTAAAGCCACGACGACGGAGTCCCACAGAGTTAACACCCTCGTAAACGACTGGCTCACGGCCAACACGGGAATAGGGAGGTACATCCTTGCGCAGGAGTGCACCGCCCTGTATCATGGCATGCTTACCAATACGGACAAACTGGTGTACAGCAGCTGTACCTCCGACTATAGCCCAATCATCGACTTCTACCTCACCAGCAAGCTGCACCCCATTAACCAGGATAACGTTGTCGTGTATGATACAGTCATGAGCAATGTGTACATAGCCCATTATAAGGCAATTTTTCCCTATCTTTGTGGTACCTTTAGAAACTGTACCACGATGCAGGCTTGTCATTTCGCGTATAATGGTATTATCGCCAATCTCAAGTGTTGACTTTTCTCCTTTAAATTTAAGGTCTTGTGGTTCGGCAGATACCACAGCCCCAGGAAAAATTTTGACATTGTTGCCGATTCTGGCTCCATCAAATATTGTAACATTCGGGCCTATCCAGCAATTATCACCTATTACCACATCAGGATAAATTGTTGTGAATGCTTCAACTGTAACATTAGTCCCTAATTTTGCGTCTGGGTGTACATTAGCTAATGGATGAATTTTTGCCATAATCAACGGTTTTTTACTATTTGAGCTGTAAGCACGCCTTCGACTGCCAATTCGTTACCAACATAAGCACGACCCTGCATAACGACTATACCACGCCTGATTGGTTCGAGCAGTTGCAGATGCATTATAAGGGTATCGCCAGGGATGACCTTGCGTTTGAACTTAACTTTATCTATTTTAAGGAAATAGCTGGAATAACGCTGTGGATCATCAACATTATTAAGCACAAGCAGTCCTCCTGTCTGTGCCATGGCCTCAATCATCAGCACACCTGGCATTATTGGTTCGTGTGGAAAATGTCCACGGAAAAAATATTGGTCATAGGTAATATTCTTAATACCAACTATTTGGGTCTCATCCATATAAACGACTTTATCCACCAAAAGAAAAGGATGATCGTGTGGCAGAAAGGTCTTTATCTTGTTTATATCCATTATAGGCTCTGCATTCAAATCAAAATCTGGCAAAACACCTTTCAGTTTACGGCGTTTTATCTCCTGGCGTATTTTCTTAGCAAACTCGACATTTGTTGTGTGGCCAGGCCTTGTTGCCAGGATTTTACCTCTTATAGGCATTCCCACCAGAGCCAGGTCTCCGATCAAATCCAGTAGTTTGTGACGTGCTGGCTCATTATTAAACAAAAGAATCTCTTCGTTGAGCACTCCACGGTCTTTAGTTAGCTTGATCTTGGGCTTACCCATTTTTTCAGCCAGGGCATCCAGGCGCTCCTGTGTGACATCTTTCTCGAGTATAATCAGAGCATTTTCAAGAGTACCTCCCTGGATAAGGTTGTTATTAAACAAATATTCCACCTCGCTGAGCAAAATAAAGGTCTTAGCTGGAGCTATCTGGTCTGCGAATTCATCAAGGTTATTGAGAGTAGCATACTGATGGCCTATGACAGCAGTCTTGTATTCGATCATTACATGGACAGATAAATCATCATCGGGGAAGGTAACGATTTCAGCGCCACGCTCCTCATCGGTAAAATCAATAGTATTTTTGATAATAAAATACTGCTTATAGTCGTCCTGCTCAACTGTTCCGACCTTGCGTATTCCCTCAACGTAGTATTTAGCGCTACCATCGAGTATAGGTACTTCAGGTCCATTAATTTCGATCAAAGCATTATCTATTTTCATCCCATAAAGAGAGGCCATGAGATGCTCTATAGTACCGACGCGAACGCCGTCTTTTTCTATTGTAGTGCTGCGACGTGTATCCACCACATTCTCTGCCACAGCATCTATAACAGGCTGACCTTCAAGGTCTATGCGCTTGAATTTTATTCCATGACCTTCTTCTGCTGGCTTTATTGTAATCTTAGACTTTATTCCTGTGTGCACACCAATCCCTTCAAAGGAAATCTCGCCTGCAAGGGTTCTTTGTTTTTCTTTTTTCTTGTGCATAAGCATGAGTTTTAAGAATTGTAACCGTAAAATTCTTTTATTTTCTGAACCACGTATCTGATTTGTTCTTCTGTAAGCTCAGGATACATAGGCAGAGAGAGAATCTGCGACTGATAAGCCAAGCCTACGGGGAAATCTTCTGGTTTGTGGTTCAGACGAGCATAAGCTGGTTGTAGTGGTAATATTTTTGGATAATGAATAGCAACTGCAATATCATTCTGCTTGAGAAAATCCATTAACTCATCTCTTTGCTGAGCCCTGACTTCGTATACATGGAAAATATGAAATGCATTTGGTCTGACCTTGGGTGTGGTTATCTCCCGGATATCTTTGAGCAACTCATTATAAAGCATAGCATTTTTGTAGCGCTTCTCGTTCCACTGCTGAATATACTTGAGCTTAACGTTAAGAATAGCTGCTTGCATTCCATCGAGGCGACTGTTAACGCCCTCTATTAAATGATGATGTTTTTTGAGCGCACCATGACGGGCAAACATTTTCATCTGCAGGTAAAGGTCCTCATCGTTAGTACCTATACCTCCTGCATCACCATAAGCTCCAAGGTTTTTACCCGGATAAAAACTAAATGTAGCCACATCACCAAAAGTGCCGACAAATTTATCATTAAAGGTAGCAAAATGTGCCTGCGCACAGTCTTCTATAACATAAAGATTGTGGCGGCGTGCTATTTCAACAATTTTCTCAATATTAGCAGGTTGTCCGTATAGATGCACAGGTATAATAGCCTTTGTCCTTTCTGTAATTTTCTCTTCTATCAGGTCTGGGTTAATGTTATAATAATCAGGCTCTATGTCCACAAATACAGGTGTTGCGCCAGTGAGGCTAATTGTCTCGGCTGTTGATATCCATGTATTGCACACAGTGATAACTTCATCACCTTGCCCTATCCCTAAGGCTTTGAGTACTATAAAAATGGCATCTGTTCCATTAGCCACACCAAGGAAGTATTTAAAACCATATTTCTCTGCATAATTTTTCTCGAACTGCTCGACATACTTACCACCGATAAAGGCAGTATCCCGGATAACAGAGGCAATAGCATTATCAATTTCGGATTTAATATTCTGATATTGAGCGTATAAATCAACAAAAGGTACTTTCATATTCTCTGAATTTTTTAGCATTTTTTGTTTACAAGTCACGAATCTTATGTGCAGGGTTACCTGCATAAATACCAGGTTCTGTAATATCTTTGGTAACCACTGATCCTGCACCAATTACCACGTTATCACAGATATGCACAGGCAGGATTGTAGCGTTTGTCCCTATAGAAACATTATTACCAATTACTGTTTCTTTCCACAAAGAACGGTCACCTCCTGCAGGGCCGCCTTTCTGGAATTTATCATTAATGAACATTGCTCCGTGCGAGATAAAGCAATTATCACCAATGGTCACCAGTTCACAAATAAATGCGTGGGATTGTATTTTACAATTCTTTCCAATGGTGACATCCTTCTGTATTTCAACAAACGGTCCAATGAAAGTATTATCACCTATCTTGCAACCATAAAGGTTAACAGGCTCTACAATACGCACATTCTCACCAAACTCAACGTCCACAATACCGATGGACATTAGCTTTGGCTGTTGGCCTTTCCATGTATATTTTTTCTCCTGTGCCATAATTGTTAATGATTATTGTTATTAGCATGACCTAGTTTACATTTCTTTGGCTGGAAGCGCAGGAACACTTCTTTACCAGTCTCCATACTCTCATAAAGAGCAGTAATCAGCTCCAGGCTCTTGCGGCCTTCGAGACCATCTACCAGGGAGCGCGTGTTGTTCAGAATAGCATGTACCACATCTTCATAATAACGCTTGTGGCCAAAACCATAAACATTGGGAGGATTCTCATTAAACTGCGAACGGATAATATCATCTTCTGGTAGAGGCTCAGTAAACTCCCAGTGCTCTATACGGTTAACAGCAAATCCGCCTATCACAACAGAGCCTTTTTCTCCAAGTACAGAGATAGAGCCTTCCATATCCTTAGGACGAGCAGCTGTTGTGGCCTCTATTATACCCAGGGCACCATTCTTAAATGTAACAACAGCAGTAGCTGTATCCTCTGCTTCAATGTCCACCAGTGCTGTAATACCCTTAGCAAAGACACTAACCACAGGCCCCATCATCCACTGCAATAGGTCCACATGATGGCTAGCCTGGTTGGCCAACACACCACCATCCAGGGCCCAAGTTCCACGCCATGATGCTAGATTGTAGTAATTCTGGTCGCGCATCCAACGAACACGGATAGTGCCCATTACCAGCTTGCCAAAGCGGCCCTTGTCAATAGCTTCTTTGAGTTTTTGCACAGGAAGATTAAAGCGGTTTTGCTTAACGACAAATAATTTACAGTTGTTTCTATCACATGCTTCTATCATTGCGTCGGCATCGTCTAGTGTCAATGCCATGGGTTTTTCGACAATGATGTGCTTGCCATATTTGGAAAGGTTTATAGTGTGACGGGCATGATTACCACTCTCGGTGAGGACAGACACAACGTCAATATCTTCTTTTTGCATCATCTCATCCATGTCTGTGTAATAAGGCACATTGTATTTTTCTCCAAAAGAGCGTGCTTTTTCCTCCACAATATCACATACAGCAACGAGATGTGCATTTTTTATCTGACCAGTACCGAGCAGTTCTGCGTGTTTTTTTGCGATACGTCCACAACCGACAAGAGCAAAATTTAAAGCTTTATCAGATGACATTTTATCTGTTTTTTAGATTTTCGATTTCACGTTTCAGCTGATTGATATCTTCGACGAGTTTATATAAACGTTTCGATACAATAAGGTTCTTGAGAAAGTCTTTGTGAGGAACGGCCGGTATACCTCCAATAATCTGATTATCTGCTATGTCTCCAGTAATAGCAGATTTTGCCACAATCTTAACATTATTACCCACACGAAGATGTCCAGCAAATCCAGTCTGGCCACCTATCATGCAAAAATCACCAATTTTTGTAGTACCAGCCAGTCCTGCCTGTGCTGCAATAACAGTATGTTTACCGATCTCCACATTATGTGCAATTTGCACAAGATTATCGAGCTTCACACCCTTTCGAATAATAGTTGATCCCATTGTAGCACGGTCAATCGTACAATTAGCACCTATTTCCACATCGTCTTCTATAATCACATTACCAATCTGTGCTATTTTTTTAAACGAACCATCCTCTCTCTGGGCAAAGCCAAAGCCATCACTACCAATGACTGTACCAGCATGTATTATACAATTACGGCCAATAACGGTATCTGAATAAATTTTCACCCCAGGATAAATAACAGAGCCAGCGCCTATCTTGACATTCTCACCGATAAACACATTTGGATAGATCTGTACATCATCCTCTATAACGGCATTCTTCGAAATGTATGAGAAAACTCCGATATAAACACCCCGGCCAATTTTAGCCTTTCTATGCACAAAGGAAGGACGCTCACGTCCACGTCTTTTTTGCTTAGACCGCTGGTAAAATTCCAGCAAAACAGCCAGGGACTCATAAGCATTATCCACAATAATCAATGTAGGCTTAACATTCCGGTCAGGCACAAGATACCGGCTAATCAATACTATTGATGCCTCAGTAGTATCAAGGTATTTTGAATATTTTGGATTAGCCAGGAAAGTAAGTGTACCAGGGCGTGCCTCTTCTATTTTAGAAAATTCGCTTACAGTAACGTCTGGATCGCCCTTTATTTCTCCATTAACAATAGATGCTAAAGCCTGCGCAGTATATTCCATGAGTAAAATTTTTTAACACAGCAAATTTATAACAGATATGTTTTCTAACAAATTGTAATGCTATTATTTAGCATAAACACAAAGTAAAACCTTATATATCAACAAATTGGCTATCCACCGATGGTGGATAGCCAATTTAAAATTTATAGTTCCTCCAAAAAGCGTGTCAAAAGTCTAACACCTATACCTGTTGCACCTTTACCAAAATAGACTTTATTATCCGTCAAATGTGCATTTGGCGCTATATCCAGGTGTATCCACGGATAATCAGTGAAATTCTCAAGGAATTTAGCAGCTGTGATAAGACCAGCATTTGTCCCACCAATATTCTTGAGATCTGCGATATCCGAACGCAGCATTTCCCCATATTCATCCCACAGAGGGAAACGAACCAGGCGTTCATACACACGAAAACCTGTGTCCAATAATTTCTGCGCTACCTGCTCGTCTGTCTTGGCAAACATAGCCGAAGCATAAGGTCCTACAGCTCGAGCAGCAGAACCTGTGAGGGTCGCCAGATCAATAACTAGCTGAGGCTCATAACGCTGTGCATAGCTCAAGGCATCGGCTAGTATAAGGCGGCCTTCGGCATCTGTATTACGAATTTCCACTGTCATGCCATTGTGCATGGTTAGTACCTCACCCGGAGCATAAGAACGGTCGCTAATAGCGTTATCTGTAGAAGGCACAAGACCAACGACATACAAAGGAAGTTTCAGCTTTGCTACGGCATACAAAGTTCCAATAACTGCTGCTGCACCTGCCATATCAGTTTTCATGTCCTCAATATAACCCGTAGGTTTGAGGTTCAATCCACCGCTGTCAAAAACAATTCCTTTTCCTACCAGTACAATAGGTTTCTCATTTTTAGCATTATCCGGCTTATATGTAAGAATTGAGAAAGTTGGCTCGTATTTACTACCGCGGTTAACGGCCATCAGACCACCCATACGCAAGGATTCGATCTGTTTGCGATGGAGAACCTCCACGTCAAAACCTGCTTCCTCAGCCAAGGCTTGTATTCTTTCGGGCAGGTTCTCTGAATTGAGTGCAGGATAAGGCTCATTAACCAGATCACGCACTATAGCCACTGCCTCACTCAGATACACTAATTGCTCAAGCTCATCTTTCTCAATGCGCTCATCCTCTATTTCTATAGTCGTCAGGGTATTTCGTTTTTTATCCACATCCTTTGTGAAGTACTTGAGATACTGGTAATTAGCCAGAAGCAGTCCCTCGACAAAAGCCAGAACAACATCTTTGTCCAGTTCCATGGCTTTAACCTGGATAGCCTCGATTTTTTCATCATTAATCCGGGAACAAATTGACCTAGCATTTTTGCGGGCCTTGTCCATCAACTTCATAAGGTCATCCTCCCCGGGGAAAAATGAGAGGATTATGTACTTACCAAAATATTTATTAAAGGTAATGTTGTGCTTATCTTGAGCCAGGCGCTCACGGGCATAATGTATCTCAGTCTCAGACAGCCCCAGGTCTCTCAAGTCATGTGACCTGGGCAGGAGATAAACCACGCTTTTCTTATAATCGAGTGATTCTATCTTGTTCAGTTCCATAGCCCCAATGTTTTGAAGTTTTTCCCAAAGATAAAGAAATTTATCTTTTAATTAATGGGCTGCTATTACAGGTTAATAATCAACAACTTACAAACCCAATATACAATCATTTTCTCAGCCACATATCGAGTTAAATAAACTCATATCCTATGTCACGTCTAAAATACTTTCCATCAAACTCGATCTTTTCCACATCTTTATAAACTTTTTCCAAGGCCTGTGTTAGCGTCTTACCCAGTGCAGTAAGAGCCATGACACGTCCACCGCTTGTCACTATTCCTTTATCTGTAGCCTTTGTACCGGCATGGAAAACAATGCTATTCTCCACTCTATCCAATCCTGTGATCAGCTTTCCCTTTTCATATTTACCAGGATATCCACCAGAAGCCAAGACCACAGTAGCGGCAGGCATCGGGTCAATATCAATCTCCAGTTCATGAATCCGCTCATGAGCCGTAGCCTCGATAATATCGAGAAAATCGGTTTTAATGCGAGGCATTACAGCCTGGGTCTCTGGATCACCCATTCTCACATTATACTCCAGGACAAAAGGCTCTCCCTCCACCATCATCAGGCCAAAATACAGAAAGCCACGATAAAACAGACCTTCACGTCTCAATCCAGCCATGGTTGGGCGAATTATGCGGTCCTCTACTTTGTGCATAAATGATTCATCAGCCCACGGCATGGGCGATACAGCGCCCATGCCGCCAGTATTAGGGCCAGTATCGCCCTCGCCTACACGTTTATAATCCTTGGATGTTGGCAAAATCTTATAATTCTTACCATCTGTAATAATGAATACAGACAGCTCTGTTCCTTTCAAAAATTGCTCAATGACCACGGTCTCTCCTGCCTGCCCAAAGCGTCCTTCGAACATTTTTTTGAGCTCAGCCCTGGCCTGCTGCAAATCATTGACTATGACCACACCCTTACCTGCAGCCAGTCCACTGGCTTTCAAAACATAAGGAGGCTCTAATGTAGCAAGAAAATCATAAGCCTCCTGCTGCTGGGAAGCAGTAAAACTGCGATAAGGAGCTGTAGGAATAGCGTATTTGTGCATAAAAGC
>JALVRO010000098.1 GCA_027031265.1 Bacteroidales bacterium
CTTTGAGGTTAAGCTCGAGAGCAGAGACATCAGCAGAGTAGTATCCCCGTGTAAGAATTGTTTTGTTGGTATTGATGAAGCCTATATATGATCCATGACTGAGGTCTTTTGATAGAGCTATGACATTATAATTGGTCAATGGTTCGGTGAGTATTTTGCGTTTCTCTCCTGTCGCTGTGTCCTCGATAGTTGCGTATGTGTTGTCAGTCAGGGCATTTAGTACGCCGTAGGTTAATCTGTTTTTTGTCTTACCTGTGAATTTTGTCGCGTTAATGATTTGTGTAGCAGGTGGGTTGTTGACGATGATTTCGTTTTTGTCTAACCATTTGCTGATCTGGGAATATTTAGATGGTCTACTGCCTATTCGTCTGGAATAGAATATATTGCCAAGTTTGAATATTTCTGTTCCTTCTGTGAAGAATTGTCTTTTTTCGGAATAATATGTCTCATAGGGAGAGAGATTGAGCACAGGGTCATCTGATTGGACTTCTCCAAAGTCCGGTATTAACATCATGTCGAGCGTGAGATTATTTTTCAAGCTCAGTTTCAGGTCCATGCCACCATTATAGTATGTCCCTGTATTGGACCTGTCGTTCCATTTTTCCAGGTAAAAAGAAGTGTAGGGGTAAAGCTCCAGATGTAGGCTCTGTCGCAGGTTTCTTAGGCCCTGTATTTCCCCCATTTGTGTGATCTGGGATTGTTGTTTTATGTTCATGAAGTTCCATGAAGAAATTTCTCTTTTGCGCTGTATATTGCGGACAAAGTTTATGGCCCATGTTTGGTTTGGTCTGTTTGGGAACCGCAGCTGATTAAAAGGTATTTTGATTTCAGCTACCCATCCAAAGCTGGTTTTCCGCACACGACTGCGCCAGACAGCGTCCCATGAATAGTCCTGTGATGTTCCTATGATTTTTTTATCCACCTGTACACCAGCTGCTGTGACAATGAAACTGTAGGCTATTCGTCCGTTATTGAATGGGTCAATGAAGATGCCAAACCAGTCTGCCTGTCCTGTCTGGTCCCGGGGTGTGAGATAAGCCGAGATTTTATCTGGTTTATCATAATTAATGCCCAGGATATAAAGGGCTTTTGATGTGTAAGTGAGTTTGACCACTGTTTTGGCTGAGGATGGTTTGCCGTTTTCTGGCTCATATTGTATAAAGCCAGTGGCTGCAGGCAAGCTATCCCATAAAGGGTCTATTTGCCCATCGATTTTAGGTGCTGTTTGTGTGGGATAAATAGTGTAAACTTTGCTCTGGGCCCAGGTTCCTGTTATTAACAGAAGGCTCAAAGATATGTATATGAGGATTTTTTTCATCTGTTTCCTAAAAAACACACGTATTGATGTTGCAAATCTATTGATAATAAAGCAAAATTATGACCATGGAGTTTAAAAACTTCCTAAATATGCTATTATACTTAGACTTTTGCCAGGATCTGATTAATTTACCCAGTTGTATATTTATTGTCCGATTAAGAGTTCTTCGTTTGTAATGATTATAGAATCATGCCAAAAATTTTGTAAATTGTCTAATCACTAAACTCATGATGCACAAAAAAAGGGACTACCCGAAAAGTAGCCCCCTTTTTAGCATAGATTTTATAAAGCTTATTTCTTGAGTTTGTTCCAGTATTCGATCATGTCGACCAGACGGTTTGAATAACCCCATTCATTATCGTACCAGGCTACGATCTTGAAGAAATGGTCATTAAGCTCCATTCCTGCACCAGCATCGAAAATAGAAGAGTGTGAGTTGCCAATGATGTCAGAAGAGACGATTGGGTCTTCGGTGTATTCTAGTATGCCCTTGAGCTGTCCTTCTGCAGCAGCTTTCATAGCAGCCTTAATCTCTTCGTAGCTGGTTGATTTCTCCAGACGTACTGTGAAGTCAATAATTGAAGCGTCGAGGGTAGGAACGCGCAT
>JALVRO010000099.1 GCA_027031265.1 Bacteroidales bacterium
GGAGTCCTCTTTATTTCGGGATTTAGTTTTCCTATTTATCATGATCTTATGATTAATTTTCAATTCACATATAATTATGCATCTGCAGATTGGAAAATAAAAAATGTTGATAATGATTCAGAATTTGAATTTAAAAATCTCAATATTGGAGGGACTTCATTAAAACTGGGGATAGGTTTCAGGTTTTAAACAGATATTAATTATCTTTTGGAACTTTTAAGCTTTAGTTCATACGTAGTATAACAAGGGAGTTTCAGTAAATGGAACATAATAAAAAATCAGAATAAAAAAAATTTAATTCATGCTGAGAAGAATAGTCATCTGCCTCTGAATGAAGTCGTTGAAGCCTATGGACGTAGAGACTTAGACGACCAGATGAAAAATTTGAGCGTCAGATGCTCGCCGTGATAGGAGTAGAGCTTTGGTTGAAAGAGAAATTAACCTACCTGACGTCCATCAATGGGTTGGTTTTATTAGTGCAGTGACTGTTTTATATAGCCGAAACTACAGGACTTGCCGGGTTTAAGAATGTAAAACAACTTGTTAGCTATGCTGGTCTTGATGTCGTTATCAATCAATTAGGTAATTACAAAGGCAAAAGCCAGATAAGCAAAAAAGGCGGTAAGTACATCAGGCATGTCCTATTCAATGCCGACATCTCGTTCTGCTAAATTCTCTAACACGGGTTTACAGTATTATCAAAAACTACTTGACAAGAAAGTCCAGAAGATAGCCCTTGAGCGTGAGCTACTGACAATCATGTTCGACCTGTGGAGTAAAGATGAACTCTTTGACGATAATTACTCATGTAATGCCCTGCAACACAGACAATGTGGCTCACAAGCACATTTTTCCCTTATTAATCTCGTTGCCTTAGCCCGTCAAAACTCTAATCCGTACAAAACAGCCCAGGGAATGATTAAATTTTAACTAAAAAATTTCCACTTTAACGTATTGTTATGTGGTAATACCTAGCATTTATTTTGTTGAGCGGCTTCGTCTTCTGATAACCCAAGCATCACACAGTTATTTTGAATTTTCTTCAAAATATAAATACATTTTAAATTATTCTTCCGGACGGACAGGATGTGTGAATAGCTTTTCAAAAATAAGATATAACAAACCCATAAGAAAAATAGCAACCTTAATATTAAACTCTACATATCTTAGCAGGTTGACCCCATAACTGTTTATTAATTAAGCCTTTTAATTTTATTTTTATGTTATTTTATAAAATATGTTGTAAAACATAAAAAAATATTTGGGCGGATTGTCTTTACTTCTTTTTCTTTAGTTAAAGAAATAAACAAATCGCACTAGCTGCTCTGGCAGTAGTACTAGCCATTGCAGGTCTGGCCGGTTTCGCCAATCAAAACAACTCAACAATGCTGCAGAACAAAAAGGCATTGGCAAGCGTTAAGCCAATAAGAATTCCGTGTAAGGCTGCTGTAAATGGATGTTCAATTAAAGCTGAAACAGAAGATGGAGTTCAAATAAGTTTCGTTATCCCGGGATTACGTAATACGGATAATAATTAGAGATGAGCAAAGATAGTTAAATAAATAGGGCTGTCTAAGAGTGGAAACAGACCACTTTTTAGGCAGCCTATTAATAATCAACTTTTAAAAGATTAGCTATGAGAACAAAGGATTTAATTCTTTTCATCTTAATTTTATCTATCTTTTTCTCTTGTCAAAAAGAAGGGAAAAAAGCAACAGAAGGATCCATTAAGACTTTTACAATTTCAGACTTTAAATCTTCTGATACATTACAACTAAAATTTGTGGATAGTTTGGACATAAATCTGTGTAATGATATGAAGTTTAATGATAATCTTCTTTATTTTGTAGATCCTTATGCTAACTATCAGTTGATAATTACTGATACTACAGGAAAAATTGTGCGTAGAACCATAAGAAAAG
>JALVRO010000100.1 GCA_027031265.1 Bacteroidales bacterium
GCGGCTTTTGATAGTTGTGCAAACGAGCCTTTCCCGCATGCTGTGCATATTCAGGGCGAATTTACGTTGGTTTACAGATTGGTTAGTTTGCTCAGGTCGTCGGGCATTAAGTGTATCGCCAGTACTACCCGCCGTATAGTGCAGGAGCATGAGGATGGCACACGTACCTATCGTTTTGAGTTTGTGCGCTTTAGGGAGTATATGTAAGCTTCCTATAGTGTTCTTCCATTCCCATGCTAGTGTGGTTAGAATTGGGTTTGCTAAGGGGTGTGTGAGAGTTATTTTTTTATTGCAGGCTCTGAGGCTGTGTTAATGTTTTGAGACTGTGGTTTTTATAGGGTTTGTGATTTTTTGTACCTTTTCGTCTCTCGCTAGTGGGTTTTATGTATCATTAGAGATAGTGTGGCGGGAGGTAATCATAAGTGGGATTTTGTTTGCTTTCGTTTCATGCTAGCGTGGTCTTTGGTATTTATGTGTTTCAGTGTATGATATTTTTTTGTGTCTTTTTCTGGCAAGGCAAAAGTAAACTCCATTTGTTAGTTTAGTGAAAATAAGAGACAGGTTAGACCCTTTATTTTGGTTTATATTCTAATTTATTCTACAGAAAATCAAATTTATATAGGCAATTATCCTGCGTTTTTATTATTTTTTTAGAAAAAATTTAAAACTATGAAATGGTTTGTTACTATTCTGTTATTTTTCTTATGCTTTGGTCTGTCTGCCCAGGATGCGCCCTATGATATCTCGGAAGTGAGGCAGACATTAGTTGCGAAAAAGAAAACTGTTTCTTTTGAGCCAATGTATTTTTATGCTTGTAAAAAGATTGCAGACAACGACACTTTGAGCTTTATAAAGATTGTAAGTAGTTATAATAGGAAAATATACAGTGAGAGTTATTCTTCGAAGTATTCAAATTATTATTATGAGCGTATTGATGTGTCTTCAGTTGTCAAAGAGTCAGAATATGAAAAACTGGCTTGGCTCGTTGATTACCTGAGACAACTTGCTTATGAACCGTATAAGGACACTATTGTGTTAGAGCGGAAATTTTATTTTAATAGTGATCTGGCTTTCACTGTAAAGAAAATTCCGGATAAGGAGAGTCAGATATATATTGTTTTACAGGACCATTTTTACTATGTTTCCAAGTTTGACGAATTAATTAATATTTTATTAAACGCTATGGCTCTCTCAAGGAAGCTTTGACTGTGAGTGTTTTTTTAACCGAGTAATTTCCCGTGAAATATGCCTTGAGGTCTGTGTAGTATTGTGGATGTTAATAATTACAAGAGACTGACAAAATGGTTAGAGTTATTGGTTAGTTTATTTACGGAGCTTTATCAGGATACAGTCGTTATAGGTAGTTCTTTTTTTATTAAAGAGAAATTTGTTTTAAGACTTTTGCGCTTCTCAAGTGGTCAGGTTGGATAGTTTATGATAATCTCCGGGTATACTGTTCCTGGTCAGAATTTTAAAGGTCTTATAGATATTTTACGCCGATCTGTGTTTTTGTAAGCATTTGATTTATAGTCTACTGTGGTGGATAGTGTCATTTTAACCCGACTTTAAAGGTAAAATTGGATTTTTAGGATAAAGGTTGGCTTGATAGGGCTTTTTAGAATATCTGTCAAATTGTAGTGCCATAAACAATTTTAGAGTTCTTTTGAATCAATTTATTAATTATCTAAAACCGTCAAGTTGGGATAAGCATAAATGGTCCTCGGGTTCGTGTGAGTAGGTTAGATAGTCTTAAAGCAGTTTTAACCTATTGCGTTGATGCAACGAAGAGGGTAACTAATCTTCAACCCATGAGCAGCCAATAGACCAGGGCACAGCTTACGGCAAAGAAAGGAATAGAGTAAAGATGGAATTTCCAGATTATCTTGCGGTCAGACGATAGACGCATAGCAATGAAGTT
>JALVRO010000101.1 GCA_027031265.1 Bacteroidales bacterium
AAATAGAAGAGCTCAAACAAAAAGCATTAAGCCTCCCAGAAGTACCAGGTGTTTATCAGTTTCTAGACAATAAAGGAACTGTAATCTATGTTGGCAAAGCCAAAAACCTCAAGCGCCGTGTGACCTCTTATTTCAACCGGACTGTCGAAGATCCCAAAACCCGCATTTTAATCCGGCATATCCACGACATCAAGCACATGGTTGTGGAAACAGAAATGGACGCTCTTCTGCTGGAAAATTCTCTCATAAAAAAGTACAAACCCCGTTATAATATCCAGCTTAAAGATGACAAATCATATCCCTGGATTGTTATCAAAAATGAACCTTTCCCCCGGGTTTTTTATACAAGAAATATTGTCAAAGATGGCTCCCTCTATTACGGTCCATACACATCAGTCTCTATGGTAAGGACAATGCTGGCAATGTTTCGTGATGTGTTCAAGCTCAGAACATGCAACCTAGACCTCAGCCAGGAAAAAATTAAACAGGGAAAATACAAGCCTTGCCTCGAATACCACATTAAAAACTGTATGGCTCCGTGTATTGGCAAGCAGAGCGAACAGGAATACATGCGCAACATTGAGCAAATTAAAAAAATTCTTAGTGGCAAAACACGTGAAGTTATTGCTTATTTCAAGAAAAAAATGCTTGAGCATGCCCAAAATCTCGAATTCAAAAAAGCTCAAGAAATAAAAGAAAACATCGAAGAACTGGAAAACTATCAAAGCCGCTCCACTGTTGTGAACCCAAACCTCAAAGACCTGGAGGTCTATACAATTCTCGATGAGCAAAATATTGCCTTTGTCAATTACATGAAAGTAGTCGAGGGTAAAGTAGTTCAATTCCTTTCAACACATGTAACGAAAAAACTAAATGAAACACCACAAGACATTCTGGTACATTTCATTCTGGATATCAGGGAAAACAAACAGTCTGGCATTAGTAACGCTCAAGAAATACTCGTCCCTTTTAATATCGATCTGAATATACCAGGAGTTGGAATAAAGGTTCCCAAAATAGGAGACAAGAAAAAACTCCTGGATCTATCGTTCAAAAACCTCGAATATTACAGAAAAGAATATTACAAAAACAAAGAAGCAACCGATCCCAACCAGCGTGCAATAAAACTTCTAGAACAAGTCAAAAACGATCTACAACTCAGAAACTTACCTATACACATCGAGTGTTTCGACAATTCAAATTTACAGGGTACAAATCCAGTGTCGTCCTGCGTTGTTTTTCGCTATGGCAAACCCAGTAAAAAAGATTATCGTCGTTTTAGCATTAAGTCAATCCAGGGCTCTGATGATTACAAAACCATGGAGGAAGTAATTTACCGCCGTTACAAACGGCTACTGGAAGAGAACAAACCTCTACCAGATATGATCGTAATTGATGGTGGTAAGGGACAATTATCTGCTGCACTTACCAGTTTAAAAAAACTTGGTATACACAACCAGGTGGATATTATCTCCATTGCCAAGCGATTTGAAGAAATATACAAACCAAACGACAACTACCCTCTGTACATCAGCAGAAATTCATATACCCTCAAACTCATCCAACAAATACGTGATGAAGCCCACAGATTTGGCATCGAATACCACAGAAAACTCCGTGAGAAAAACATGATTTCATCCGAACTGCTTGCACTGAAAGGTATTGGTCTGAAAACATATCAAAAACTTATTGATTATTTTGGCACTATAGAAAACATAAAAAAAGCAAGTGTGGAAGAACTAAAAAAAGTAGTAGATTCGCAAAAAGCAAAGATCATCCATAAGCACTTTCACAACTCAAATGTCAAAACAAATGACTAAGCTAAAACACTTAACAAGCCTGGTACTAATACTTGCTACATCATTTTTTAGTTTCGCACAGCAGGGTAGCATTGGACAGGATATAAACACAGGTCAAATAGAATATGCTACCAAATTTTTTCATCAAGGTCAGACGAGTATTATCACTCTTATCATAATAATTGCAATTGCCATTGTGTTTATCCTACTCGAGAGCTATTACAAAACACCTTACTTATCGCTTTGGCGTTCCTTTTTCTCCTGGAATGCGCTAACTATGAATAGTAAAAATTCCACAGCATATACGACTACAAGACTTACTATCTATGCCTTGGTTGGACTACTATTATCTAGTTTTGTGATTTTTTATAGTCTCAGATTACTTAATGTTTACTCTCCAACACTCCTGTTTTTAGTTGTATTAGCATTTACTTTTCAGGCTTTACTCAACTATCTGTCTTATATCGTAATAAGCAAGTTATTCTCACAAGAAACTTCGGCTAAAACTTTGCTATACACCACACTTCTTTTCTGGAGTATTTTATCCGAATCTGCTTATGTTTTCCTTGTTCTTTTGGTTTTCAGCAAAAGTGTGTTTTTGACAAAACTTATTGCAATTCTTTGGTTTGTTTTCATATCTTTCCAATTCATTAGGAAACTGTTGATTTTGTTAAAGATTTTTTCAGAAGCCAGGTTTCACTTATTGCATATAATTTTATATTTTTGCGCAGTGGAATTAATGCCCTTAATATTGGTTTTTACTAACATAAAACCTTAAAACTTAACCACTTATGATTAAAAAAATTTTGATTTCCCAGCCTCAACCTACAGGAAAGAATCCATATAGCGAACTTGTTGAGAACTACAATATACAGGTAGACTTTAAGAAATTCTTTGATATTGAACCTATTAATGCTAAAGAGTTCAAAAACCAAAAGATTAATATAGAAGAATTTTCAGGTATAATCTTCACAAGTCGTACAGCTATTGACCATTTTTTCGGATTAATGGAACAACTAAAGATTAGCGTACCAAACACAATGAAATATTTCTGTGCCAATGAGAAAATAGCCCTATATCTACAGAAATACATCGTTTACCGTAAAAGAAAAATCTTTTTTGGCGAAAACAACACAAACGATAGCCTGATTGAGACTATTGAGAAATATAAAAACGAGCCTATGTTGCTACCTGGACCAGAAGGATCTAAGAGTACCCTTTACAACAAATTAAAGAAAAACAAATTTAATGTTACAGCAATTGGTATTTACAAAATTGTTTCTTCTGATCTGAAGGATATTGACATCGACTCTTTCGATATGGTGGTATTTTTTAGTCCCTGGGGTGTGAAAGCTTTGCTTGACAATTTTCCTGAGTTCAATAACAACACTGCTTTGATAGCTTCGGTTGGCAATGAGACTGCCAAAGCTATTAAAAAAGCTGGATTAAACATTGATATCAAACTTAATCCAAAGAAACATTCTTCAATGCAAGCTGCCATCATTGATTATATCGAATCCAACATGAAAGCAACCAAGAATGCCTAAGTTTTACGGTTTGAAAAAGGGCGAGATTATCAAAAACGAACTGGTAATCAAAAGGTTGCTTTCTAATAATAATAAACTCTTTGTCTATCCTCTATTGGTAAAATGGGAAATTGAATTCAGTCAATCTTCACACACACATATCCAATCAGCTTTTATCGTCAGTAAAAAACGTTTCTCAAAGGCCACAACACGCAATTTGATAAAGCGGAGATTAAAAGAAAGTTACAGAAAAAACAAAAATATTTTTCAAAATGTAAATTTTGATTTACATTTGAAAATACTTTTTATATATGTGTCAAACAATGTGGAAAATTTCCAGACTATAGATCAAGCTGTGCAACAATTAATGCAAAAAATACTTTTATCAATTCTCGATGAAAAATCTAGTTAACATTGTTCTTATTTTATTTAACTTTTGCACGATTTTTGTGTATTAAAACTTAAAACATTTTTCAAAAAATGCTTGAGAAATTAGAAATAAAAGAAACCTTTGATACACCATACATAAATTTCGATCCTATTAGCGGAATGCTCAGAATAGAAGGCAAATCTTATCCTGCTAATGTTACTGAGTTTTACGATCCTATCTTTGACTGGCTAAACGAATACTTTAAGCAGCCAGCTTACGAGACAGTACTGCACCTGAAGCTTGATTATTTTAATACAGCATCTTCAAAAATTCTAATGGATCTTCTCTATAAACTTGAAGAGATTTATCATCGGTATAACCACAGAATCAAGGTTATATGGCACTATCCCGAAGATGACGAAGATATTTACGAAACAGGATTAGAATATTCTGAGCTTGTAGATTTGCCATTTGAATTAAAAAGTTATAAATTTATCGCCGAAAAATGATTACCCTTGCATAGCTTCCCCCTTGCAAAAGGCTGCCTATGATATAGGCAGCCTTACTTTTTTATCAAACAATCATATCTAACAAGTTAATATTCAATGGAAATAATAATCACACTATCAAATAATATAAACAAAAAAATATGGGACAAAAGTATTGACTCCTCATATAATGGTAACGTATTCTTCACTTCATGGTACTTGGACATAATTACTGGAGGGAAATGGCTTGGTATTTCGGATTCTAACCTAAATTGGCTTATACCAATACCAGCACATCGTCTCTTGCTGAATTTTAAATTAAAGACACCTGGCTACTGGCCCTATACTAGCTTTATTTATAAAAATCCTATTCCACTTAATTTAAACTGGGAGGAAATAATCTATAAAACTCCTAAAATCAGAAAATTACTCACCAACAACAAGCTCTATTTCAAATTCTTTCCTTCAAAAACCATAATCAAACAGTCAGAAAAAATAAATTTCGAACTGGACTTGCCCTACGGACTGGATCTGCTACGAAACCACGATAAATACCAGAGCTATCTCAAAAAAACTTTTTCTGCGGCTCTGTATGCAAACACTCAAATTCCTGCTAGAGGTCTTATACAATTTATCAGTGAAAATCACCCCCCAGACAAAGCTAGAATTCTAAATCAAATAGTCTATGCTGCAACCAGTCGCGGTAGGCTGGTAAGTATAGGAATATATAATAGGGCTTCTAGACTGGTTGCGCTCACAATTGGAATTATTTTTAGGAATAGGCTAAATATCATTGCCCACATAACAAAAAAGGCTCTAATAGAATTAGAGCCAGAATTTTATCGTTTTCTCACACTGAAAAAAATCTGTGAATCTTACCACAATATGAATCTAACTCTAGAGATGCCCCAGTACTTAGACTTTTTTGAGGATTTACCATTTGCCAGTATAACAAAAGCCGTTCATCTATTCAGAGTTACTGTGCCCGGCTAACAATATTCAGAATAAAAGGATTATTGAGCAACTCATCAGCCAGAGTTGTCTCGCTGCCATGTCCGGGCAAGAGGGTATAATCTTCTTTCAATGCTAAAATCTTGTCTTTTATAGACTTCGATATAACGTCATAATCTCCACCCGGTATATCCGTACGACCAATAGTATTCTTAAAAATCAAATCACCTGTAAAAATTACTTTCTCTTTCTCCAGCCGCAAGCATACATGCCCTGGAGAATGACCAGGTGTGTGTATCACATCTATGTTTATGTCACCCAGTTTAATACTCTTATTATCATTGAGATACCCATCAATCTGTGGTATTTGTTTTATCTCAAATCCATATTCTTCTGCTATTGCCACTGACTGCTCAATAATAGGTAAATCCATCCTGTGCATCAAGACCCTGGCTCCTTTGCTCCTCAAAAAATCAGCTCCAAACCAGTGGTCAAAATGACCATGAGTCAGCAAAACTAAGCTAATCTGTAATTTATAATCGCTTACGAAATCATCGAATATAAGTCGCTCATCATCAGTATACATACCAGGATCAATAACAATAGCTTCGTTCGTTTGCTTATTTACAATAACATAAGTATTTACTCCAACATCATTAAAAACAAAGCGTTTTATTAGCATTATTGTGGTAATTTTTTATTTTTTTGTGATAAAAAATTTATATCTATGAGTAAATTTGTCATAAATACGCTAAACATACATTCATCATGGCTAAACTAAACAAATCTAAATTAAAAAAAGAAATATTATCTGTATTCAAACGTAATCCAAAGAAGTTTTTCAATTACAAGCAAATAGCAAAACTGGTGGGCGCCAACACCCGTACCCGGAAAAGAATGATTATCCAGATTCTTGATGAACTTCACAACCATGGCTACCTACTGGAAGTCAAACCCGGAAAATACCAGCTCCATCCTCAGAGCAAAAAAGTCATAGGTATTTTAGACATGTCCGAAAAAGGCTTCCCTGTTGTACATGTCATTGATAGTAATGATTTTATCTATATACCTATCAACAAACTAAACCATGCCCTTCATGGCGATAAGGTCGAAGTAGTTATTACAGCACGATCACGTAAAAGAGATGTCCCTCAAGGGGAGATAACTAGAGTACTCGAAAGGTCTAAGCAACTCTTTGTCGGTACCGTGATAAAATCAGAGCATTATGCTTTCCTTACCACTAATTACAAGAGTATGCCCTATGATATTTTCATCCCCAAGAAAAAGCTCAATGGAGCTAACGATGGAGATAAAGCCCTGGTCAGGATTATTGAATGGCCTGAATATGCCAAGAACCCTGTGGGAGAAGTTGTGGAAATCCTCGGTCCTTCTGGTAGCGCTGACGCTGAGATGCACGCCATTCTGGCTGAGTTTGACTTACCTTATGCCTTCCCTCCAGAAGTAGAGCAGGAAGCAGCTAAAATACCTAAAGAGATTCCAGATGCAGAAATTAAGAAACGACTTGATTACAGAGATGTCCTTACCTTTACAATTGACCCAGCTGATGCCAAGGACTTTGATGACGCCCTTTCCTTTAAAAAAATTTCAGATGACCTTTTCGAGATCGGGGTCCATATCGCAGATGTCACTTATTATGTCAAAGAAGCAACTCTACTAGATAAAGAAGCATACAAAAGAGCTACCTCTGTCTATTTAGTTGACCGCGTCGTACCTATGCTTCCCGAACGATTGTCAAATGAACTCTGTTCTCTCAATCCACACACAGACAAGCTTACATTCTCTGTCATTCTCAAAATGAACAAAGATGCACGTGTGCTCAACTACAGGATAGAAAAAACTATTATCAACTCTGACCGCAGATTCAACTACGACCAAGTACAGAAAATAATCGAAACTGGTAAGGGTGACCTCGCAGATCCTATCCTTACGCTTAATGATCTGGCGCAGAAACTCAGGGCAAAACGATTTCGTAATGGAGCAATTGCCTTTGAATCAGGTGAAATGAAATTCCGGCTTGACCCTCTGGGTAAACCAACCCAAGTTTATTTCAAGAAAATGAAAGAGTCCAACCAGCTCATAGAAGAATTCATGCTACTGGCAAACAGAAAAGTAGCTGAAAAAATCGGAAAAGTCCCGGAAGGCCAGAAAGCTAAAACCTTTGTTTATCGCGTGCATGACCTCCCGGATCAGGAAAAATTGCAAAACTTTGCCCGCTTTGTTAAAAAATTCGGCTTTGAAATATCTACAAAATCTCCTAAGTCATTTGCCTTTTCACTGAATCACCTTTTCGAAAAAATAAAAGATAACCCCGTAGCTCTGGTCATTGCAAATCTCGGTATACGCGCCATGGCAAAAGCCGAATACTCTATAGACAATATTGGCCATTTTGGTCTGGCTTTCAAATATTACACTCATTTTACCTCTCCAATTAGGCGCTATCCTGATGTGATGGTGCACCGCCTTCTTTATCGTTATCTGTTTGAGAAAAAAGACTCTGCAAATCCTGGTAAATACGAAAAACGCTGTAAGCATTCAACAGAAATGGAAATCCAGGCACAAAGGGCAGAATGGGCTTCTATTAAATTTAAGGCTATAGAATACATGAAAGACAAGGTAGGAGAGGAATTCGAAGGTATTATTGCAGGACTTAATGAGTGGGGTATATTTGTCCAACTCGTTGAGAATAGTATCGAAGGTACTGTCCTTATTCGTGATATTGAGGATGATTTCTACATTTTTGACGAAGAAAATTATAGCCTGATTGGTGAATATACAGGTAACAAATTCGAAATTGGCGACAAAATCCTTGTTCGCATTGCCAGGGCTGACCTTATTAAACGTCAGCTTGATTTTATTCTGGTTAAAAAACTCGCTAATAACACAGATATTCTAAACCTCAAAGACTGAATAATATGAAAGTAATTATTCCAATGGCAGGCATGGGCAAACGACTTAGACCACTGACTCTGACCACTCCTAAACCATTGCTCAAAGTTGCTGGGAAAAGCATTGTCGAACACCTGTTAAACAACTTGCAACCTATTTCACCAGAACCAATCGACGAAGTTGGTTTTATTATTGGTAATTTTTCTGCTGAAACTAAGCAACAAATAATAAATATTGCCTCACATCTTAATCTTAAATATCATCTCTACACTCAAGATGTTCCTCTGGGAACAGCACACGCTGTATTTATGGCAGAACAAATGCTATCGGGCAAAGTAATCATTGCTTTTGCTGACACGATTTTCATTGCACACGAAAAAATAGACTCTTCCCAAGATGCAATTATTTTCACGAAAAAAGTGGATAATCCCCAGCAGTATGGAGTAGTAAAGCTGGATAAAGACCTCTTTATCACTGGCTTTGTCGAAAAACCCAAAACATTTGTATCAGACCAGGCAATTATTGGAATTTATTATTTCAAAGATGCACAGAAACTGGGGGAAAAAATCAAATACCTGATAGACAACGGAATCAAGGGTAATGGAGAATATCAGCTGACAGATGCCCTAAGTATGTTACTGCAGGATGGGCTCAGATTTAAATCTTATACAACTGATCAATGGCTGGACTGTGGTAATCCACAGACTCTGCTGTCCACCACATCAAAAATACTCGAACTATACCACAGCGGGCAAGAAAAATATGATGGAGTTGAGAACACAGTAATAAATCCTCCGGTTTATATTGCTCCTGGCGCTAAAATTAAAAACTCAGTTATCGGGCCTTTTGCAGCTATAGAAGATGGATGTATTATTGAGGATACTACTGTTAAGGATTCTATTATCTACGACTCCACTTTTATTAGTGACTCATTCATTAGCAAATCTATAATTGGCTCAAATTCACATATAGTTAGCAATGTAAACAAGCTCATCGTCGGAGACTATACAAAAATACAGAACCATGAAAAATAAAATCTATATATGCATTAGCGTTTTCCTGCTGTCTGCCGTTCTCAGTGCATGTCGCACCATCCGGCCTTTTACGACAAAAACGTCCAGGAAAAAGGCAGCTATCATCCGTATTGTTAGACTGAGCCATATAAAAACCAGTGCGCTTAAAGTTAATTACCTCGCACGCACAGATTTTCAAGGCAGCAAACAGTCTATTGCTGGTACAATCGATATTTCTTCGGATACTTCTGCAAAAATTACTGCTACCTCTGGATTTGGTCTACCACTGGCCAGGATAACTATTTCAGGGGACTCAGCACGGGTTCATTCCATGCTCTTTGAAGATTTTTCCGGCAAAACTTCTTCGCTTCTGTCAGCAGCACAATACAATTTTACTCCTGCAATCCTCAAAGACCTGCTACTTGGAAACATCATTCTCATTAATGACACTCTGTCTCTGGATAAATATTCTATTGATGTACAGAATGACACAACAGTCATCCTTAACTACAGGATACCTGCAAAATCAAACCCACAACTGTCTGACTTTAACAACACAATTATTTTTTCCCTCAATCAAGGTAAAATAGTAAAAAACACACTGTGGCTTGGCAAAGATGAAGCTCAGATACTTATAGATTACAAGAATTTTACATTCATTAATAACAAAAAAATTCCCACAAAAATTAATTTTACGATTGTCAAGGGTATAGATACAACCCTTAACGCACAAATAAAGGTCAAAAAAATACGCTTACAATGACCCGAAGACTCATCATTGTGACATACTTATTGGTATTAGCTCTTGTACTTACAGCTCAGACACAACAAGATAACCAGAGCCCGGATATTGCTTTTTATGTCAACTTCCTGGAAAAATCACAGTATATCGACACACTGAGTCTGGAAAACATCTTTATCCTTAACAAACGCAGTGACTTGCGCAAACTATATATTCAAAGTCTTAGAGCCCAGGTTAAATCCTTACAGACAAGAATCAAGCGCGTGCAAAACTATACCGATAACCTCGAAGCAGAGCTGGACAAAGTAAAACAAACCTATGCACACATGCTAGTATTCACCTATCTTTACAAAAAATATTTCCCCTCAAATCTCATTTTCATATTCTCGGCCAGAAGTTTCAACCAGGCTTATCTGAGGGTTAAATTCTTACAACTCTCAACAAAATATCTTAAATCTTTGACCAGGGTTATATCCATGACAAAACAAGAACTCGAGACACAGAAAAAAATCCTCCAGCAAAGCCTAGCTATACGAAAAAAATTGATAAAAAAAATCCAATATCAACAAAGCGTTCTAGAAGAAGAATATGCTTTGCTTGCCCAGATCAAAAAAAACTCTTCGGAATATAAAGCATTACTTCAGGATCTAAAAAATTATGAACTGGTACGCAGCGCTTTGAACCATTCTGTTATGAATGAAATCAGCCTGGAAAAAGGTAATCTCGAAACCTCCAGACTTACAAAAGTATTCGAACAAAACAAAGGGTTGCTCAAAGCTCCACTCTCTGGCGCTTTAGTCGTTATCCCTTTTGGTATTCACGAGCATCCAAAGCTCAAGTCTATCAAAGTCCGGAACGATGGAATAGATATCACTTCCCCCTCAGACTCGATTGTAAAAGCAGTCCTCGCAGGCAAAGTAACAAACATAATATCCTTACCCAACAAACGCCGTGCTGTACTGGTCAACCATGGTGATTATTTCACTGTCTATTCTAATCTTTACAGGGTATTTGTCAATCCTGGTCAACAGTTAAAAACAGGCCAGAGTATAGGCACCATAAAATCTTTACCCGGAGAAAAATATCCTGTGCTAAATTTTCAGATCTGGTATAAATCACAAAAACTTAATCCTGAGGATTGGTTAAACATCTAAAAATGAAAGCCAACAAAAACATATTTTTCAAACAGCTTGATCACTTTATCTTCAAATACCACTTAATCAAATTCTTACAGAGCTTATTTATAGGGCTAAGCCTCTTTATCCTTATTACTCTGCTAATAATTCTTTTCAATTATTACACCTATCCTTCAGTAAAAACAAAACGCATAATTTTCGCCTTTTACATCCTTATATCATCTGGAACACTACTGGAGTTCGTTCTTATTAAAATTCTACCTATTTTGAGCAAAAAAAGGCGTATTTCATACAAACAGGCAGCCACCCTTATTATTCAGCTTGATCCTGAATTCGACGATAGGCTCCTTAGTATCATTGACCTGAGCACAAAAAACAACCAGCAGCCACTTATCCAGGCTTCTATAAATCAGAAAATTAGCTCGCTTAAATTACTGGATTTCAAAAACATCCTTACACTAAAGCAAATAGCCAGATCCATCAGATATGTAGCAGTAACCATCATCTTTTTGCTACTAATTGCATTTTTTAATACTGACTTGCTGAGGACTGGCACAATGAAGTTTGTTAATTACAATAAATTTTATCCAAAACCAGCTCCATTCAAATTTATTCTCCTGAACTCAAAACTCGAGACTACACAGGATAGTGATTTTACTGTCAGACTTAAAATCTCTGGAGAACAAATTCCACAAAATGTATTTATTGTCATTAAAGGACAATCATATTTAATGCCCCGCAGCCCAAAAACTAACAACACATTCTACTACACAATAAAAAATCCATCCCAACCAATTGAGTTTTATTTCACTGCTTCTGGTTTTAGTTCCACACACTACAAACTAAAAATCAAATATTTACCCCTGATAACTTCAAGTAAATTTGTCGAAATTCCTCCTGAATATACAGGTATCAAACCTCAGACTTTCTATAATGTAACAAATCTGGTAGTACCACAGGGTAGCAAGGTTATAATAAAACTTCGAACCCGATACACATCAAAAATTGTGTTTTCCAGAGACTCAATGGTTATTGACACAATACAACCTAAAAAAACTTCCTCTTTCTCCACAATAATCCGTAAAGATCAGAATCTAAAAATTCGCCTTATCGGAATAAGCAAACTTACTAATACACTGAGCATAAAAATTAAGACTATACCTGATCTTTCACCTCTTATAAAACTAGCACAGGCAACAGACTCTACTAATCTTAATATCAAATACTTCAATATCTATATCAACGACGATTATGGCTTCTCATCACTGCATTTTGTCCTTGAGCAAAATGGGAAAAAAATATCCTATAATATCCCTCTTTCACGGGACAAAGAGCAAAATCTGGCTTTTGCATATTCTTTCGACTCAATTATGCGAGACCTGAGAAATATTAATTATTACTTCGTTGTCTGTGACAACAAAACACCTGAACATAATTGCACTAAATCAGAAAAATACTCATTCACAAAGCCAGATCCGTCTGAGCTCACATCCCAACTGGATTCACTGGATCAAACAATAGAACAGAAAGCCCAAACAGCTAAAATACTGGCACAACAGCTCGAGCAAATGTCACTACAATACCAGCAAAAACTTCTAACCGAAAACCTCAGTCAATGGGAGAAAAAAGAATATGCTCGACAGCTCGAACAAAAAACTAATGAACTCCAGAGCCTTCTAAATGAAATTCAACAACTTAATCAAAAGAGAAACACACTACTCAGTTCCTTCAGCTCACAAAGCGCTGAACTAGAACAAAAACAAAAAATGCTCGATCAACTGCTCCAGCAGGTACTTAACAAAGACTTGCGTAAACTCATGGACGAACTAAAACAACTTCTTGAACAAAAACAAGCTCGCATCACTCCTAAAGACCTGCAGAATATAAACCAGAACTACCAGATGCTCAGCCAGAAACTCGACAAAACAATAGACTTTCTGAAAAAAGTAGCTATACAGCAAAACCTCGAACAACAAAGCAAATCCCTTGAGGAATTGTCCTCTCGCCAGGACTCACTCCGTCATGCCCTGGGCAAGAAACAATCTAACACTCAATCACTCTCCCAGAAACAACAACAATTACAGAAACAGCTTCAGAAAACAGAAAATCAATACAAACAAGCCCTCGAGCAAAACCAGAGCCTCAAACATCCAATACCTATGCAAGATCTGTCGCAGAGCTTTGAGAATATCAAAAAAATGATGCAACAAAACCAACAACTTCTCAGCCAGGGCAGGAAACAAAAGAGTCGGAGACTTCAAAAACAAATAATCGATAGCCTCCAGAATCTATCACAAAAAATCACACAAAACATGAAACAGGCGCAGGCCAGGGCTCAAATGATTGACCTCATGAAAATATACAAACTCATATCTTACCTCGAATTTTTTTCTTATAGAGTAGAGCAGACCATCAGCCAGACACAAAAACTCACACCTAACAATCAGTCACTACCAGTTCTGGGAAAAAGCATAGCATCTCTAAAAAATGAATTTACACCAATTGCTGACTCGCTTTTCTCATTAACGTCTCAGAGTATACAGCTCTCACGCATTATGGACGATAAAATTTATAAAATAAAAGCAAACCTATCTTCTCTGCAAACATACCTCGACAAACGCATGAAAAACATGATAGTCCAGCAGGAAAAAGATATTCTCAGCAATACAAATATAATCTTACTTATACTGACAGAGGTAGCAACATCTCTCGAAAAACAAATGCAAAATGCTATGCCCAATATGCAACAGCCACAGCAAGGCCAGCAACAAGCTCTCATGCCCCTTCAGCAGCTACAAAAACAGCTCCAGCAACAATTAGAAAAACTCATCCAACAGGCAAAGAAAGGACAATTAAATCCCAAAGATTTGGCACAAAGTCTTATTTTTAAAGAAAAAATTAACTTTGAAATACAAAAACTACTGGATCAATTTTCAAATTCTCTACAGGTAGCCGAAAAACTCAAAGAAATTCAGAAAATAAACAACCAAATCGAACGCAACCTCGTAGATAAACAATTGGATGAGTCTCTACTAAAAAGAGCACAACTCATGAAAGTAAAACTCTGGGAAGCACAAAATGCTATAAAAAAACAAAACCAATACGAAAACAAAAGAATTGCCGAACACCAGAAACAAATATTCTACGATGCTAATCTAAAACAACTTAATCTAAAACACATACAACAAACTGATTATCTGAGACTTATACAACAAAACACCTTAAAAGTTAACAAATTTTACTACGATATATTCAAAAGCTATAGGTTAAACAAATAAACTATGAAAAAAACATTCAAATTCACATCAGAGTTTCAGAATCTGACTAAAGCAGAAGAAATACTTGAGGAAATCACAAAACGTGTTAATCTGAACGAAGAAATATATGGCAATATTCTTTTATCGCTATCTGAAGCGATAAACAACGCTATTATTCACGGTAACAAATTGGACAGGGACAAAAAGGTGACTGTATCGTACAGAATTTCTGACGATACTATTGAGCTAAAAGTTTGCGACGAAGGAAAAGGATTTGATCCTGAAAAAATACCTGATCCTACTCTTCCAGAGAACCTGGAAAAAGAAACCGGGCGAGGCATATTTATAATAAAAAGCCTCTCAGACAAAGTCGAGTTCGAAAATAACGGATCTACAATAGTCATGAAATTTAATATTGCCAAAAAATGATTTACCAGCACACAGAAGACATTGATTTCACATATTCAAACGAAACTATGCTCAGACAGTGGCTCGATAGTGTCGCCCGGCAGGAAGGCAAAACCATTGGTGAGATAAATATCATTTTCTGCTCCGATGAATACCTGCTCGAGATGAACAAGCAATATCTTAACCACGATTACTACACAGACGTTATAACTTTTGATTACTCGGATGACCAGATTATTTCAGGTGATATTTTTATCAGTGTTGATCGTGTCAAAGATAATGCACAGACTTATAAGCAAATATTCGCCACAGAACTAAATCGTGTAATAGTACACGGCATCTTACATCTTATCGGATATAAAGACAAAACAGATGCTGAGCAAAAAATAATGAGACAAAAAGAGAATTATTATTTGCAAAAACTCTCTGAGCTATGAAAGATACTTTTGACATAATTGTTATTGGAGCCGGACATGCAGGAAGTGAAGCCGCTGCAGCAGCAGCCCGTATGGGCTCAGAAGTTTTGCTCATTACCCTGGACATGACAAAAATAGCACAGATGTCTTGCAACCCCGCAATGGGTGGTATAGCCAAAGGACAAATAATTCGTGAAATAGATGCACTTGGAGGCTTGTCTGGCATCGTCACAGACAGGACAATGATTCAGTTCCGTATGCTAAATAAGTCCAAAGGTCCTGCAATGTGGAGCCCCCGTGCACAAAATGATAGATTAAAATTTAGCTATGAATGGCGTATGCAACTGGAGAAAATACAAAACCTTTTTTTCTGGCAGGACCATGTTAAGCAACTAATTATAGAAAATAATACTGTTAAGGGGGTTATCACATCTCTCGGGGTAAAATTCTTTGCCAAAGCTGTTATAATAACAGCTGGCACTTTTCTAAATGGTATTATTCACATTGGCAGCACACAGCTGCGCGGCGGCAGGATGGGAGATCCTGCCGCTATAGGATTGTCCCAGCAATTAGCGCAGATGGGTATAGAGACCGGTAGGATGAAAACCGGCACACCTCCACGCCTTGACGGAAGAACTATTAATTTTTCTGTACTGGCCGAACAAAAAGGGGACAATCCTCCAGGCAAATTCTCTTTTGATCCAGAATCAAAAATGATTTTGCCTGAGCGCAGCTGCTGGATAACGTACACTAACAAGCAGACACATCAGGAACTGGAAAAAGGCTTTAAGTTTTCACCTCTTTTCAATGGTACAATCAAAGGTATTGGCCCACGCTACTGCCCGAGTATTGAGGACAAGCTTGTTACTTTCCCTGATCGTGATCAACATCAACTATTTCTGGAACCAGAGGGCACAGAGACTGTGGAATATTATCTAAACGGTTTTTCTTCTTCTCTGCCACTGGAAGTTCAGGTAAAAGCCTTGCATAAAATACCAGGCCTTGAAAAAGTCGAGATATTTCGACCTGCTTATGCAATAGAATACGACTTTTTCCAGCCAACCCAGCTATACCACACATTAGAATCAAAGCACATTCATAAATTATTCTTTGCAGGGCAGGTTAACGGCACAACTGGTTATGAAGAAGCTGCAGCACAGGGGATCATGGCAGGTATTAATGCCCATTTAATCATCAATAACGAGGCACCTATTATCCTTGGACGGGATCAGGCATATATTGGTGTACTGATAGACGATCTGGTAACCAAAGGTGTGGACGAGCCATATAGAATGTTTACCTCGCGCGCTGAATTCCGAATACTTCTCAGACAAGATAACGCTGACCAGCGTCTGACTCCTTTAGGCCATAAGCTCAGATTAATTGACGATAGAAGATTCGGATATTTTGAAAAAAAATACAAACACATAGACTCTCTAATCAGATTCTTAAAAGAAACAAGTATAAGTCCTGATGTGATAAATCCTTTGCTCAAAAAGAAAAATACCACACCAATTAACCAAAGCGTGAAGCTTGAGCGTATATTACTGCGTCCACAAATCACTCTAGATGACCTTATGTCTGCGTTCGAACCCCTGAAGGAGAAAACTAATGAAGTTGACTTGGATAGAGATGAGGTTTTACAGAGCGTAGAAATACAAATCAAATACGAAAACTATATTGAACGCGAAAAATTGATAGCCGAGAAAATAAAGAAACTCGAACATATACCACTTCCCAGGGACTTTGACTACAATAAGATTAATTCTCTTTCGACAGAAGCCAAACAAAAACTGAATAAGATAAAACCTAAAAATATAGCACAGGCATCTCGTATACCCGGAGTATCTCCATCTGATATCAATAACCTATTAATATTTCTTGGACGATAGTGTTCCTTGAGGAACAATTCAATTTTTAAACTCAATATATCATGAAAATCAAAGGTAGAATAGTTGATGTTGTCAAAAAACGCATCTATAATGGCTCTATAAATATCAATCGAGGCAAGATTGAATCTATTAATGAAATACACGAACAGCAGAGTAGGTTTATTATACCTGGTTTTGTTGATGCACACATGCATGTAGAAAGCTCAATGCTTATACCTACACGTTTTGCCCAGCTTGCCTTGAGTAATGGTACTGTCGCAGCGGTTTGTGATCCACATGAAATAGCCAATGTTCTTGGGGAGAACGGTGTGGAGTTTATGGTAAACAATGGGAGAAAGTCTCCCTTGAAATTCTATTTTGGAGCACCTTCGTGTGTGCCAGCTACGCCTTTTGAAACTTCTGGAGCTGTGCTCGATAGTAAAGCCATAGAGCGTCTATTGCAGAGGGATGATATTTATTTTCTGGCAGAAATGATGAATTATCCTGGTGTTCTAGATGATGATCCTGAAGTTGTGGCAAAATTAGAAGCAGCCAAAAAGTTAGGTAAGAAAATAGATGGGCATGCACCCGGCCTTAGAGGGGAAAATTTGAAAAAATACATTCAAGCAGGTATAGAGACAGACCATGAGGCTTACACACTAGAAGAGGCTGAAGAAAAAATAAAACTTGGAATGAAAATTCTGATACGTGAAGGGAGTGCTGCAAAAAATTTCGATGCCTTACATCCCCTTATCGTCAAATATCCAAATATGGTGATGCTTTGTACAGATGACTCCCATCCCGATGATCTAATCGAAGGCCATATAAATAAAATTGTACGTAAAGCCCTGGCTCGAGGTCATGATTTATACAATGTTCTTAGGGCGGCAAGTTTAAATCCAGGTATTCATTACGGCCTAAACGTAGGCTTGCTCCAGGAGGGAGATAGTGCTGATTTCCTAATAGTGGATAGTCTGGACGAACTGAATATCCTGGAGGTTTATGTGGATGGCAAGAAAGTATATGACAAAGAAACGGGGTCTTTAATTAAAATTACAGAAGAAAAACCTATTAATAAGTTTGAAGCTAAAAAGATTAGTGAAGAAGACCTGAGGGTAAAAAAACAAGATGGTATGCTCAGGGTTATAAAAGCTATGGATAAGCAGCTTATAACAGAACAGATTGTTGTAGAGCCCCGTGTTGCCGGAGAGTATGTTGTTACTGACACAAAGCGTGATATTTTAAAAATTGTTGTTTTGAACAGGTATATACCTGGCGCTAAGCCTGCTATTGGTTTTATAAGCGGATTTGGATTATCGAGAGGAGCTATAGCTTCTACTATTGCACACGATAGTCACAACATTATAGCTGTGGGTTGCTCTGATACTGAAATTGCTGATGCTGTGAATACCCTGATTGACCTTGAGGGAGGAATTGTAGTAAATGATGGAATGGGTAATATGATGCACATAAAACTTGACTTTGCAGGCCTTATGGCAGATATGGATGGACAGAAAATGGCACATGATTATTCTAAGATTAAAAAATTTGTCACAGGTCTGGGGACAAAATTAAATTCACCTCTTATGACTCTATCGTTTATGGCATTACCTGTGATACCAAAACTAAAGATGACAGATAAAGGGCTTTTTGATTCGGAAAAGTTTAAAAAAGTTGATTTATTTGTGAAAAATTAAAAGTATTGATAAAATAATGGGAGAACTTGACATAATCAGAAAACCAGTAAAAAAAGAGCTTATTGAATTTGAAAAGTATTTTTCCTCTACTCTAAAAAGTGATCATTCTGTAATTAAGCATATTACGAATCTTATCCTGCGAAAAAAGGGTAAGCAAATACGCCCGCTTCTGGTTTTATTGACTTCAAAGATGCTTGGTGAGGTAAACAAGCGTTCATACGTGGGGGCATCTCTTGTAGAGCTATTACATACCGCCACATTAGTTCATGACGACGTGGTTGATAACTCAGATATGCGGCGTAGCTTTTTCTCTATAAAAGCTTTATGGCACTCAAAAATTGCAGTACTTTTTGGTGATTATCTTCTTGCTAAAGGCCTGTTAATCAGTGTAGAAACAAATAATTATGACTTACTCGAAATTTCATCTAACGCCGTAAAACAAATGATAGAAGGAGAGCTTCAGCAGCTCAGGCGTAGTCGAAACTTTGGATACGAAGAGCAAGATTATTACCAGATCATTGACAACAAAACTGCTGCTTTATTATCAGCTGCGTGTGCAATAGGAGCAAAATCTGTGACAGACAATGAGCAGACTATAGAGAAAATGAGAGAATTTGGGCGTTATATAGGGATAAGTTTTCAGATAAAGGATGATTTACTGGACCTTGAGAAAAATAGTAAAACCGGAAAAACTAAGGCAAACGACATTATAGAAAATAAATTTACACTGCCAATAATAATTGCTCTGAAAAACGCCGATAGGTCTGAGAGACGTGATATACTAAAACTTTTTCACAAAAAAAAGAAAACGTTAAGAGATATTGAGAAAATTATTAAATTTATCAATGATAAAAATGGTATAAAAACTGCATATCAAATTTTAGAACAATACAAAGAAAAAAGCAAAAAAATATTGGATTATTTTGATGATAATGAGGCTAAACAATCGCTTTTGAAACTTATAGACTTCATTACCAACAGAAACTTCTAAAACAAAAACCATGAAGCCATTTTCTAAACTTTCGATAAGGGAAAAAATAACTATCAGCTTTGCAATTATAATTTTGCTAATCGGTATCCCTCTGATCTTTAATATCAATTCGCTGATATACCTTTATAAAATCTCGAACGAAAACCTTACTTTGTATAAGGCAAGGGTGGATCTTCTGCAGATTGAGCGGCTAAACGAACGAATGGTTATTTATGCAAAAAAGGTTTTGGAGTCTGAGACAAAGACTGAGCTTTTGAACAGTGATGAACAATTTGAACAAAGCTACAGGCAAAGTAAATTTTACCTGCGGGAATTACAGGCTCTTAAATACACATCAAAGGAAATCTATAATATAAAGGATACGGCCAAATCCATAAGCGAACTTTTGTCAAACACGAAATTATACTACAACGTCATCAAACAAAATAAGCTCAAGCTTATAAAATCCAAACAAGAACACAAAACAATTCCATCATCCATTCTTGAGAAAAAACTCAAAAATATTAAAGTAAACTACGATGCGATTGAACAGAACTCTCACAGAATATCAAAAAAGGTAAAAAATGTAAACAGAGAGCTGAGCAACATCATAAAAAAGAAAGAATCCTTGATTAAAAACAGACTCGAAAATGCAAAAAAACTTAGCCTTATCTGGTTCACAATTCTGGTTCTTGTTTCATTTGTTATTATTTTCCTAATATCCAGCGAAATAGGATCACAGTTAACAAATATATCTTCTGTTATACGTCAGATTTCAACAGGCTTCTTGCCAGATTATAAAGTAGTAGACGCTGACAATGAAATAGGTTATATTTCACAGGCTATTAAAAACCTGATCTTTTCTCTCAAAGAAACAACTAATTTCACTTCACAACTTGCCAGTGGTAATTTTGACTCAGAAATAAGTCCTTTGAGTGACAAAGACGAACTACGCAACCTACTTCTAGATTTGCGTGATAGTCTAAAACGTGCCAGGGAAGAACAGGAAAAAAGAGAAATAGAAGACCTGCAACGGCGTAAAATTAGCGAAGGGTTGGCTAAATTCGCAGATATCTTACGGGGCCACCAGAAAAACCTCAAAGAGCTTGCTGAAGATATAATTATCCAACTTGTCAGATACCTCGATTCTGTTCAAGGTGCTTTCTTTATCCTCAATGACAATGACCCCCAGCATCCTTATCTTGAATTGCTTGCTGCTTATGCCTGGAATAGAAAAAAATATTTCGAAAAAAGAATAAATATTGGCGAAGGACTAATTGGTGCTGTAGCTCTTGAAAAATTTACAATACATATTACAGACGTTCCCGAAGATTACATTGAAATTAAATCTGGTATTGGAGAATCTGACCCACGGGCTATCCTGATAGTTCCTCTTACTGTCGAAGAAAATGTTCTGGGTGCAATTGAACTCGCTTCACTCAAAGAATTTAAAGATTACGAAATTGAACTTGTTGAAAAAATAGCTGAAAGTATTGCTGCTACACTTCAGAACATTAAGATTAATGAAAAAACCGAAGAGTTACTGAAGATCACCCGTAAGCAAACAGAAGAAATGAAGCGCCAGGAAGAATTGATGAGAAAAAATATTGAGGAACTAAAGAAAATGATCAAAGAGAAAACACTGAGAGAGCAGGAGCTAAGAGAAAGAGTCAAAAGTCTTGAGAAAAATCTGACAACAGAAAAAGTAAAATCACAAAAAGTACAAGAAGAATTGAAAAAAATAAAAGAAGAATTAAATAAACTAGTTGTAGAAATTGAATTTTACAAACGTCTGATCAACCAATTTGAAAAACCTTTATTAATAATCGACAAAGATAACAAAATACAGTATGTTAACGAAGTCTTCAAAAAGGAATTTGGAGAAATAAATTCTGGCATAACACTTAATGAATTATTTGAGGAAAAATTAGAACACATACAAATACCTGAAGACATTAAAAATCTTAACGACAAAACAGCTCGCGCCAAACAAACAAGAAAATTATACAAAATTAGGTTGATATACATACCAACTCTTAGCGAACTCAATTACATGGGTATCATACTAGAGCCTCTTGAGAAAGAAGAGACCTTATCTGAAAAAATGAAAGAAAAAATTCTCTCATATCAGATTAACTTATTCAAACTACAGAGGTTAATACAAAAACATAATATTGAAGCTGATATTGAAAAAGCTCAAATAACAATAGAATGGGAAAAGAAATATGAGACAGGCATTGAAACAATAGATAACCAGCACAAGAAATGGATTGAAATAATAAACAAACTTATTAAAGCTATTGAGGAAAAGAATGAAGAGGCGCTGCTTGGACAAATATTTAATGAGCTTATAGAATTCACAAGATTCCATTTTTCGTTCGAAGAAAAATATATGGACGAATATGGCTATGAAATGAGAGAAGACCACAAAATCCGTCACAATGAATTTATAAGCAACTTACTCTCACTTTTCAATAGGTACATCAAAGGAGATGTTATTGCAGCATTGGAACTCCTGGATATTCTAACAAACTGGGTAATTAGACACGTTACAGAGACTGACAAAAAATACGTTGCGCTCTTTAAATCCAAAGGTCTTAAATAACTCTCAACTGAATAACAAGTCTTCCTTTATAACCAGGATGGTACATAATTTTATTATGTTCTTATATTTAATTTGCTAACAGTAAAGTGTCATCAGGACAAATCATTCAATTTCAAAAGGTTGAATTTATAATCCGTAAGCTCTCAAATTTTAGAGAACAGGTCAGCATAAAATCACATAATATCAATTTGTTGTCTACATTTTTAACGTAAACCTTATTGTATAGCCTTGGAACCGATAACTCATTTATAATCAAACTGATAGCCCATAGCCTGCTAAACGCATATCAAAACAAAGCCCGTGGACCAACGACCCACGGGCTTTGTAATAAAGCATTAGCATAGGGTTTATCTAACAACTAAATTAATCATACGTTTGGGCACAAAGACAAATTTCTTTATCTCCTTACCTGCGATATATTTGCCTGTCTTATCATGATTTAGTACCAACTCCTTAACTTGGTCCTCTGAGTAATCCACAGGTACCTGTATAGTAAATCGTTTTTTGCCATTGAAGGCCACAGGATACTCTACTGTTTCTTCCTGCAAGTATCTCTCGTTTATTACTGGGAACTTGGCATAAGTGATTGATGGTTTATGACCTAACTTTACCCACAACTCTTCGGCTAGATGTGGCGCAAAAGGAGCAAATGCTATCAGTAACGGCTCAAGAATTTCACGCTTTTTTGTACCCATGGATTGCAACTGGTTCACAGCTGTACTAAAAGCACTTATCGCTGTATTGAAAGAAAGACGTTGGATATCATCAGAAACTTTCTTGAGTGTTTTGTGAAGGACTTTCAGCTCTTTTTCAGTAGGCTTGTCGTCAGTTACGACAAAATTACCGTTATTATCATGGTACAGGGCCCAGAAACGTTTTACAAATTTGTGCATACCTTCAATACCCTGTGTATTCCATGGTTTTGACTGAGTGATTGGACCCAGGAACATTTCATAAAGGCGGAAGGTATCTGCACCATAACGCTCAATTATATCATCTGGATTAACAACGTTATACTTTGACTTTGACATCTTTTCTATTTCCCATCCACAAACATATCGTGCTTCTGGATCATCAATAGTACTATCTAGATACTCAACCTTACCATCTTTTTCCACGGCTTTTTCTAAAATAAATTTAACCTCTGAGACTTTTGATTTATCATCAATCATTCTGTAAACTTCACTTTCCATGAACTTTTCAATATCAAGTGTGTCATCATGAGGATTGACGATGTTCACATTCACATTTATTTTTATTGTGTCATATTTATCCTTGATATTCTTTGAAACGAATGTGTTGGTTCCTTTTATTCTGTAGACAAAATTTGAACGACCCTGTATCATTCCCTGGTTAATAAGCTTTTTGAATGGTTCTTCCTCAATGACAACACCTATGTCTTTTAGGAACTTATTCCAGAAACGGGAGTAAATCAAATGGCCAACAGCGTGCTCCACACCGCCGATATAAAAATCAACATCACGCCAATACCTATTTGCTTCTGGAGACACTAAAGCTTTATCATTATGTGGATCCATAAAACGGATATAATATGCAGAAGAGCCGGCAAAACCAGGCATTGTAGAAGTTTCCAGCTGATATCCTTCTTTGGTCCTCCAGGAGTCAAGTTTTGCAAGAGGTGGGCGACCATCTTTTGTGGGTCTAAAGTCATCCATGTCAGGAAGTTCCAGAGGTAACTCTTTCTCGTCAAGAGGATACGGGATACCATCTTTGTAATAGATAGGGAATGGCTCGCCCCAATATCTCTGTCTACTAAAAATAGCATCACGCATTCGATAGTTGATTTTCCGCTTGCCCAGGCCACGTTTTTCTATCTCGTCAATAATTTTTGGAATAGCATCCTGCACATCCAGGCCATTAATAATACCTGAGTTTATCATTTTACCGTGCTTATCATCATAGCTTTCTGCTGTAATATCTGCGCCTTCGATAACCTGAATAATGGGTAAGCCAAACTTTCGTGCAAAAGCATAATCACGGCTATCATGCGCTGGTACTGCCATTATTGCACCAGTTCCATAATGCTTGAGAACATATTCAGCTATCCAGATAGGGATTCGATGTCCTGTAAAAGGATTTATTGCATAAGCACCTGTGAAAACACCTGTTACATTTTTGACTTCTGCTATTCGTTCCCTTTCTGAACGACGTTTGACATAGTTTATATATTCTTCGACTTCCTGGCGGTGATCCTCAGTTACAAGTTCTGTGACCAACTCATGCTCTGGAGCAAGTACCATAAAGGTAGCACCGTATATTGTATCTGGCCGTGTAGTAAAGATTAATATTTTCTTATCTGTTCCGACTACCGGGAAATAAACATCTGCCCCTTCTGAACGGCCTATCCAGTTACGCTGAATCTGCTTAACATTTTCTGGCCAATCTATCTCGTCAAGGCCTTTAAGAAGGCGCTCTACATAGGCTGTAGTACGAAGAAACCACTGGTCAAGCTCTACTTGATAAACAGGATATCCACCGCGGACTGACAAACCGTCCTTTACCTCATCATTAGCCAAAACAGTTCCAAGATCGGGACACCAATTAACCGTTGCTTTAGAGCGGTATGCAATACGATAATTCATTAGAATCTCCTGTCTTTTCTTCTCATCAAAGGTCTTCCATTGCTCTGCTGTAAATACAGGTGTATCAGGATTACACGAAGCGTCAACATTCAAATTGCCATTTTTTTCGAATTCAGCTATAAGAGTTTCAATAGGTTCAGCTTTCTGTTTTTTATTATTAAACCAATGTTTGTACATCTGAAGGAATGCCCATTGTGTCCATTTGTAATATTTAGGATCACTTGTGCGAAATTCACGGCTCCAATCATAAGAGAGTCCTATTAATTTCAACTGGCGGCGGTAATTATTTATATTTTTTTCTGTAGAAACAGCAGGATGTACACCGTGTTCGATAGCATATTGCTCAGCTGGCAAACCAAACGCATCATAGCCCATAGGGTGCAAGACATTGTAGCCTTTCAGGCGCATATATCGTGATAAAATATCTGATGCGATATATCCCAGAGGGTGTCCGACATGCAAGCCAGCTCCTGACGGGTAGGGAAACATATCTAGGATATAATACTTAGGTTTGGATGTGTCAATGTCTACTTTAAAAGTTTGATTTTCATCCCAGTATTGCTGCCATTTTTTTTCTATTTCTCTGTGTTTATAACTCATATCTATAAGGTTTTGGAATTTTTGCAGTTATGCAAAATTATTAAATTCAAAGTAAATAAAAACAATTTTGTGAATATAAAAGTATTTGTATTTTTGTCGAGAAATTTCAAAAAATTATTTAAAATGGAAACATACGCAAAGATTATTGGTACAGGATCTTACATTCCTGAAGTAGTAGTCAAGAATGAAGATTTTCTTAACAACATATTTTTCGAAACCTATGGCAAAAGGCTTGAAAAGGATAACGAAGAAGTCATAAAAAAACTCTATCAGATAACAGGTATAAAAGAGAGGAGGTATGCTCGAGAAGACCAGACCAACTCAATGATAGCCACCGAAGCTGCAAAAAGAGCTATAGAAGACTCTGGTATAGATCCAGAGACGCTAGATTATATCATATTTGCACACAACTATGGGGACGTAAAGTTTGGTGACCGCCACTCTGACTTTGTGCCATCCTTAGCAACAAGGGTAAAACATGCACTTGGAATAAAAAATCCATGGTGTGTTGGTTACGATGTAGCATTTGGCTGCCCGGGATGGGTAGAAGGAATGATCCAGGCAGGTTATTTCATTAAATCCGGTGATGCAAAAAAAATTCTTGTGATTGGTTCTGAAACCCTCTCCAGAATAAGCGATCCACACGACCGTGATTCTATGATATTCGGTGACGGTGCCGGGGCAGTAGTTCTTGAGGCTGTCGAGAGCGAAGAACCCACCGGAATAATAGGACATCTGGCTAGAACAGATGCAGCAGAAGAAGCTTATTACTTATATAACGGCCATTCTTTTAATCCTGACTTTGAAGGGGATAACTTTTTTATAAAAATGCTGGGGCACAAGGTTTATGAGTATGCCTTGACTTACGTTCCTGATTTGATAAAAAGATTATTAGACAAGCTTAACCTGCATATTGATGATGTACAGAAGATTCTTATACACCAGGCAAATGAGAAAATGGATATTGCAATAGGACAGCGTGTTTACAAACTTTATGGAAAAAAAATGCCAGAGAGTGCAATGCCAGTAACTATAACAAATCTTGGAAATTCTTCTGTTGGCACGATTCCTACTATGCTAGACATGATAATGAAAGGAAAATTAGAAAATCATAGCATTAATCCAGGAGATATTGTTATCTTTGCATCAGTAGGCGCAGGAATGAATATTAATGCGCTAGTGTACAAATTTTAAATTTTTGTTACAATGGCTGAGCTAAGACCAGTTCTTGAAAAGAAAAATGTTATAATTCTAGCTATTAGCGCACTCCTGGTGATTATAGGATTTATACTCATGACAGGAGGTGGTTCCAAAGATCCGAATGTATTCAGCACTGCAATTTTCAGCGCAAGACGTCTTATCATCGCTCCCTTGTTTGTGATAAGTGGCTTTGGTTTAGCTTTATATGGGATTATGAAAAAATAAGTCATGAGTAGTAGAGCCAGGATATTACTCGTATATACTGGTGGTACGATTGGTATGTTTACAGACCCTGAAACGGGCAGTCTCCGTGCTTTTGACTTTAATCAAATAGAGCGTCTGATACCAGAGACCAGGCAGCTAAAAGTGGAGCTGGACACATATTCTTTCGAAAAGCCGATAGATTCATCAAACGCAAATCCAGAGTTCTGGAAAGAACTAACAGATGTTATTGAGAAAAATTACCTGAGTTACGATGGTTTTGTGATTCTTCACGGCACAGACACAATGTCTTACACCGGGTCTGCACTAAGTTTTATGGTGAACAATCTTGACAAACCTATTATCCTCACAGGTGCCCAGCTTCCTCTGGGTACTATCAGAACAGACGGAAAAGAGAACATTATTACAGCGATAGAAATAGCTTCGTGCAGAAGGAAAGATGGCAGACCCAGGGTTCCAGAAGTTGCCATTTATTTCGAAAACAAACTATTCCGTGCAAACAGGACTCATAAATACAATGCAGAATACTTTGACGCATTCGAAAGTCCTAATTATCCACCTCTAGCAGAAGCTGGTATAAAGATTCATTTTAATGACAAGTTTATAATAAACCGTGAGATCAGCGGTGTGACTACCTTCAACAAGAGTATTGACGAGAACATTATTATTCTTAAAATCTTCCCCGGTATTCAACAAAGCTACCTGGAAGCGATTCTCAACATCAAAGGTCTCAAGGGTGTTGTCCTTGAGACCTTTGGCACTGGTAATGCCCCGACCGAAAAATGGTTTATCGATGAGCTTAAAAAGGCTATAGACAGAGGCATTATAATATACAACGTCACACAGTGTAATGCTGGAAAAGTAGAAATGGGACGGTACGAAACCAGCAGGCTTTTGAAAGAGATCGGAGTTGTAAGTGGATATGATATTACTACTGAAGCAGCTGTCACCAAGCTAATGTACCTTCTAGGCAAAGGGCTAAACCAGAAAGAGCTCGCCTACTTCCTCGAGCAAAATATAGCCGGAGAACTTACCCGTGCTTAGTCATCGATAAGAAGTAATTTTTTCACTATCTCTATCATTTCTCTGTTACCTGTGTATTTACCTTTATCGTCTGACAATTTAATTGTTGGCACGAGTCTACCATTTTCTGTGTATATACTGTCCATCTTAATCACAATGTTCAGCGGCGTTACGCCAACATCATTTGTAAGATTAGTGCCAATGCCAAAGGAGATGCCGATTTTGCCTTTCACTATATCAACAATATGCTTAACTTTTTGGGGATTAAGGGCGTCAGAAAAGACAATAACCTTGGAGATCGGGTCTATTCTCAGTTTTTTATAGTGATCCACAGCCAACATTGCAAATTTGATAGGATCACCACTATCCTGCCTGACACCATCAAAAAGCTTGGACAACTTAGTATTAAAACTTCTAAAAAATACTTCGCTCGTAAATGTATCAGCTAAAGCTATTCCCAGGTTACCCTGAAAAACATCGGCCCAATTCTCAAGAGCCAGTTCATTTGCCCTTGTGTAACCAAAAGCTGCACCGTGGTACATAAACCATTCATGAGCCTGCGTGCCTATAGGAGTAAGACTGTATTTATGGGCTAAATGCACATTACTTGTTCCGATAAAAGCGGGTCTACCATTTTCTTTAAGTAACTTGACGACAAGATCATGGTTTTTGTATGAATAACGCCGTCTTGTGCCAAAGTCTGCATATCGTATATCTAGATCATTGAAAAATTTGGCCTTGTCTACCACTGTCTGTTTTATAATATCATAGCTATTCGGCTTCTGATTTGTCAAGGTGAAATAAAGCTCAGAAATAAGCGCCATAAGAGGCACCTCCCAGAGAATTGTTCTATACCAGAAGCCATCGACATAAAGCTCAAGGTCACCATCTCTTTGCATAATTGTAACCTCAGAAGGATCATATCTATATCCTTCGAGAAAATCTAAATAAAACTCTGGCAAATAATAGCATTTTTCCCTGAGATATTGTTTTTCTTCCTGTGTAAGATAAAGATCTGACATTTGCTCAACAAGTCTACCAAGCTCTTTGTCAAACCCAGATGGAAAGGGTGTAATACCACGGTTAACAAATCTATACCTGACTTTTGCTTTGGGGAACTTTTCTATAACTGCATATTGCATTGTAAATTTATAGAGATCATTATCCAGGATAGATAGCATTGGAAACTCCATTGCTGAACAATTTTGTTTTTATTGTAATTTTAAACAATTTATTTATGTTTGGAAAAAATTTCTACATCAATGGCTCAAGAACCTAAAAATTACAGGCATAGAATATTACGTTTTTTTGATGTTTTTGAAAATGTTTTTGCACTGAGCTTTGCTATAGGCCTCTTTTTGCTGACAAAGGAAGTCACATGGTCAAAGGTGGTTATTTGGGTTGGAATTATTGGCCTGACTTTCATTTATTTAATCAGATCCTTTGAGTCGCCCAAGGAGAATATTGGCTTATACGTAACTTATAAATTAATGTGGTTAGGCTATATCCTGGCCTTATTTGGGATTTATTCGCGATTAGAACTTTTAGAAAAATCCCTCATGTTAATTTATATCTCAATAGGTACACTGGTAGCAGCACTGTTAGGAATTACTATTTTTCGCATGAAAAGTAAGGGGCTAATTGATGCTAAAGATATTGTTAGGTTGCTTACATTTCTGGTAATAACATTCTTATTTTCAATAATATAAATTAATAAAATATGGATGCACAGAATTTCAACAAAATCTTTCGCGAGTGTATAGAAAAATATCATGAGATTGACGAAATAGACCAGCCTTATGACAATCCATACCAGGGCTTTGAAGGTCTTCTATATGAAAAATGCTGGATTGACACAATGCAATGGCATCTGGAAGACATTATCCGCAAGCCAGACATTGACCCTGTGGAAGGTATTAAAATAAAACGCAGAATTGATGAGCTTAACCAGAAAAGAACCGACCTTGTAGAACTCATCGACGAGTATATTTATAATTTGTACAAAGATGTGCCTGTTAGTTCCGATGCACGACTAAACACAGAAACACCGGGCTGGGCTATCGACCGCCTTTCAATACTTAACCTGAAAATCTATCATTGGGAACTAGAAGCTAATAGAAAGGATGCTAGCGACGAACATAGAAAAAAAGCACAGCAAAAACTAGATATTCTACTGAGACAACAAAAAGACCTCACGCTAGCAATAAACCAATTACTCAAGGAACTATCAGAGGGAAAAGCAATAGCTCGCACTTATAAACAAATGAAAATGTACAATGATCCAGAACTAAACCCAGTGCTGAGACAATACAAAAAACTAAAGAATGAAGGATAAACTTCTGATTATACGCTTCTCAGCCCTTGGCGATGTTGCCATGGCTGCACACTTGATTAATTTCATAAAGAAGCAACAACCTGATTTAGAAGTCTTTGTACTAAGCAAACCACATTTTTACCCAATATTTAAACCACTGAGTATTACAACAATACCAGTAGATCTGAAAGGCCAGCACAAAGGTTTTGCTGGCCTTCTTCGCCTATCTAGAGAAATCAGTAAACAGAAAATTAAATATATAGCTGATATACATGGAGTTATCAGATCCTTTATTCTAGACTTTTTCCTCTTTATATTTGGGGAGAAAATAAGCATTATAAACAAAGAGAGGCGAAAGAAAAAAGCTATTACCAGAGGTAGGGATATAAAAATTATCCACACGATTGAAAGGTACAACAGAGTATTACACAATCTCGGAATAAACATTGATATCACACAACCTATTGAGCCTCTGGCTTTTGAACTCGAGGTTGCTGTAAAAAAAAGATTCATTGACAGAGAAAAGAAAAACATAGGTATTGCTCCTTTTGCTGCACACAAGAACAAAGAATATCCACTGGAACTGATGGAGCAAGTAATAGCTGAATTGAATGCTAGGAATGATGCCAATATCCTCATTTTTGGCGGCGGCAAGAGAGAAAAACAAACCGCCCTAGTGTGGGAAAATAAATATAAAAACGTTCGGTCTGTAATCGGACTACTTAGCCTTGAACAAGAAATAGGATTAATAGGACAGTTGGATTTGATTGTGACAATGGATTCGGGAAACATGCACCTGGCATCACTTACAAAGACTAAAAATCTAATAATCTGGGGAGGAACACACCCAAAAATGGGTTTCACTCCTGTGGGCAACTTTGATGAAAATCTTAGCATCATTAAAAATCTTCCATGCCAGCCATGCTCTGTCTTTGGCTCAGGAAAGTGCAAAAGAGGTGATTTTGCATGTCTTTACCAGATTCACCCACAGGAAATAGTTAAAAAAATAAAAGAAAACACATAGTTAAAAAATGTAATTTAGATTTGTAGACTAATCCAGTAACAACCTCATTCACATACAAGAATTCTTCTGAGTTAACTTCTTGTATTTAATACACCTCACATCTCTACATTAACATAACGAATTCATACCATGGAAGCAAGGAATATTGAAATAATGGCTCCGTCTGGCAACTTTGAGACTCTGATGGCTGCAATACAGGGTGGGGCAAATTCAGTATACTTTGGAGTAGAGCACCTGAATATGAGGGCAAAGTCTGCTAATAACTTCAGACTTGCTGAGCTCAAGGACGTCATGGATTCTCTCCACAGATACAATGTCAAGGGTTATCTGGCTGTTAATACGATTATCTATGATCATGAACTCCGACTTATGAACATGCTGCTGGACAAGGCAGCTGAAAGTGGAGTAGACGCTATTATAGCATCTGACATGGCAGTAGTACAAGCAGCAAGACAAAGAGGTCTGTCTATTCACGCCTCCACACAGCTAAATATAAGTAACATAGAGGCTTTAAAATTTTATTCCCAGTTCTGTGACACAGTGGTGCTGGCCCGCGAGCTGACCCTTAACCAGACAAAGAAAATCGTAGAAGCCATAGAGAATGAAAATATCACTGGTCCGGGCGGCGAGAAGGTTAAGGTTGAAATCTTTGCACATGGTGCACTGTGTATGGCAATATCAGGTAAATGCTACCTTAGCCTGCACGAGTTTAATTCCTCTGCAAACCGCGGAGCATGCCTGCAGACATGTCGTAGACCATACATTGTCATAGACAAGGAGACGGGGTACGAACTGGAGATAGATAATGAATACATTATGTCACCAAAGGACCTGGCAACAATATTCTTTCTTGATAAAATATTGGAATCAGGTGTTAGCATACTAAAGATAGAGGGTCGAGCCAGACCTCCAGAGTATGTCAAGACTACTACCAGGGTTTATAAAGAGGCCTCACAAGCAGTTCTTGATGGCACATATACACAGGAAAAAGTAAAACAGTGGACCCAAGAGCTCAAAAAAGTTTTTAACCGCGGATTCTGGGATGGTTACTACCTTGGCAGAAGGCTTGGTGAGTGGGCAAATACGCACGGATCCAAAGCCACAAGAAAAAAAGTATTTGTGGGTGTGATTTCAAACTATTTCAGCAAAATTGGAGTGGCTGAAGTTATGTTGCAAGCGGATTCCCTAAACAAAGGTGAAGATATACTCATTATAGGCAACAAGACTGGCGTTATTGAACAAAGCATCGAAGAGATACGTGTGGACGACAAACCAATCGACAAAGCTCCTAAAGGAAGTATAGCCTCATTTCCTGTCACGCAAAAAGTACGTAAGAATGATAAAGTCTACAAATGGATTAAGGTTGAATAATTATTTTTAAAAAAATTCATAACTTTGTCGAAACATTCCAGATACTCGGACATGGAAGATAAGATTGAACTAGAAATAATGGGCCTTACCTATACAGAACATGCACAACCAACTTATATTCTCATACTCAAAGAAAAATACGGCGCACGCCGCCTGCCCATTGTTATTGGCCCATTTGAGGCTCAGTCTATTGCTATTAAACTAGACAAAATCACTCCAAAACGCCCTATTACTCACGACCTTACAACTAACATACTCAAAACTTTTGGTATAAAAATCACTGAAGTCACGATTGTTAGGATGCTTGAGGATATCTTCTATGGAGAAATTACTCTCGAAAAAGATGGACATGTATACAAAATAGACTCTCGCCCATCAGATGCTATCGCCTTGGCCCTAAGGTTCGAATGTCCTATCTATGCCACAAAACAGGTACTTGATGTAGCAGGTATTGATATTAGCAAACTTCAGCAGCAACAGCAAAAAGAGCAATCAAGCGAGCAAAGCACACAACAAAGTGATGAAACAAGCTATCTGAGCAAGCTCTCCCTCGAAGAACTTAATAAACTAATGCAAAAAGCAATAGAAGACGAAAACTACGAATTAGCTTCCAAAATACGAGACGAGATAAGAAGACGACAAGGCGAAACATAAAAACATTTTACTATGGACAATAATCATTTGAAACTGAGGTTAACTATTCTAAATTTTTTGCAATTTTTCGTATGGGGTGCCTGGCTTTTATCTTTTGGTAAATATCTGGGCGCTAGTCTGCATTTTACAGGAGAGCAGATTGGTAAAATATTCATGACCATGGGACTAGCATCACTATTCATGCCAGGAATAATGGGTATAATAGCTGACCGATGGATAAGCCCAAACAAATTATATGCGTTTTCTCATCTTATAGGTGCTTTTCTGTTGTACCTTGCCTCTAAAGAATCAGCTTTCAGACCTCTATACTCTGTTATATTAATATACTTGATGCTCTACATGCCTACCATTGCACTGGATAATAGTATTTGCTATTGTCTGCTAAGCAGGAGAGGTTATGACGTTGTAAAGGTATTTCCACCAATCCGTGTGTGGGGTACAATAGGCTTCATTATTGCGACATGGATAACAGACCTTATGGGCTGGGGCACAAACGCAACACAGCTATACTTTGCCGCTATTTCATCATTCATACTTGGAGCTTATGCCCTAACTCTGCCTGATTGTGGTGTAACCAAGTCTGCTGAGAAAAAAACTCTTGCACAGGCACTTGGCCTGGATGCTTTTGTGCTGTTCAAGGAAAAGAGAATGGCCATCTTTCTGATTTTTTCAATGCTCCTGGGCGCTGCCCTGCAAATCACAAATATGTGGGGGGAAGCATTCCTCCATGACTTTGGAAATAATCCAGTATATACAAATGCCTTTGCTGTCAAATACAATGGTATATTAATGTCCCTGTCCCAGATATCCGAAACACTCTTTATCCTTACTATACCTTTTTTTCTCAAACGCTTTGGTATTAAGCGTGTTATGCTGATGAGTATGTTTGCATGGTTTTTTAGATTTGGATTATTTGGTATAGGAAGTCCTACTGGCTGGGGACTGATAGCACTTATATTGTCAATGATTGTTTATGGTATGGCCTTTGACTTCTTTAACATCTCTGGTTCTCTTTTCGTAGAAACAGAAGTGGATAAAAAAATCAGAGCCAGCGCTCAAGGCCTATTTATGATAATGACTAATGGACTGGGTGCAATGATCGGTGCTTATGCTAGTGGTGTCATTGTAGACCTTTTCACCAAAGACGGTGTAAGAGACTGGCCACACATCTGGATGACCTTCTCACTCTATGCACTAATTATCGCAATCCTGTTCATGATATTATTTAAGTACAAACACGAACCTGAAAAGATTAAAAACATAACACACTAAAAAACAAAGGGACTGCCCAGGCAGTCCCTTTTAAATTTTCTTGCCATGAAAATAAAAACAGACTATCTGGTAATAGGATCAGGAATAGCAGGTTTGATGTTCGCACTAAAGGCTGCCAGCTACGGAAAAGTAACAATTATCACAAAGGCAGCTCTGGACGAATCAAATACAAAATTTGCTCAAGGAGGGATTGCTTCTGTAATGTATCCACCGGATTACTTCGAAAAACACATAGAAGATACACTCAGGGCAGGAGACGGACTTAATGACGAGGAGGTTGTCCGCATGGTGGTGACTCAGGCACCAGAGCGCATCAAAGAACTGATCGAGCTTGGAGTCGAATTTGACAAAAAAGATAATGGACAATTTGAACTGGGAAGGGAAGGAGGACATAGCTTCCACAGAATCCTTCACCACAAGGACAACACAGGTCAGGAAATAGAGCTCAAGCTCATAGACAGGGTACGAAACCATCCAGATATCGAAATTCTGGAAAACCATTTTGCTCTTGACCTTATTACACAGCATCATCTGGGTTATCCTGTATCATACTGCCAGGATAATATCGTATGCTTCGGAGCGTATGCACAGGATGTCAAAACAGGCCAGATAAAAACTTTTCTGAGCAAAATTACCTATCTGGCAACTGGCGGTATAGGTAATATTTATCAGACTACGACTAATCCTTCTATCGCTACAGGTGATGGAATTGCCATGGCTTACAGGGCTAAGGCCAAGATCACGCACATGGAATTCGTCCAATTTCATCCTACAGCTTTATACAATCCAGGTGAAAGGCCAGCATTCCTGATAACAGAAGCATTACGTGGCTTTGGTGCAAAGCTACGTAATAGCAAGGGTGAATTATTCATGGAAAGCTACCATCCTCTTGGAGATCTGGCTCCTCGTGATATTGTTGCACGCGCTATTGATAATGAAATGAAAAAACATGGCGTTGACTTTGTTTTTCTCGATGCTACACATATACCTAAAGCTGAGCTCAAAAGTCATTTCCCACACATATACGAAAAATGCTTATCTTTAGGTATAGACATTAGCAAGGATATGATACCTGTCGTACCAGCAGCACATTACAGTTGTGGAGGCGTGAAAGTAGACCATACTGGCAAAACTTCTATAGAAAATCTGTACGCCGGGGGTGAAGTGGCGGCAACAGGACTACATGGAGCCAACCGTCTGGCTTCTAACTCACTACTCGAAGCCGTTGTTTTTGCACACAACAGTGCATTGGCTTCTAAAGATCTGATCAAAGACATAAACTATCAAACCGAAATACCAGACTGGGATGACGAAGGCACTAGACTTCTGGAGGAAATGGTGCTTATTTCACAGGAATTTAAAGAGCTGCAGCAGATTATGACTAATTACGTTGGTATAGTAAGATCCAATCTCAGGTTGCACCGTGCCCTCAAAAGGCTCGAAATTCTATATCATGAAACAGAAGAAATATATGAGCGCTCCACAATAAATCAGAGAATATGCGAACTGCGCAATGCTATTAACGTAGGGTACCTTATTACCAAAATGGCTCTCCGCAGAAAGGAAAGTCGCGGACTACACTATAATGTTGATTATCCTTATAAGCTGAAAGAAAATCGCTTTTTATCATAAGCTAACATGCTTAACACTATGTTTTTTAGTGATGAAAATAACACATAATTAACATTTTTGAGATTATATTTGGAACGTCAATCATAAAAATTTTAAACCATGGCATTATTTACAAAACAAGATGCCCTTGATTATCACAGCAAGGGCAGACCAGGGAAAATAGAAGTTATCCCAACAAAACCGTACTCTACACAAAAAGATCTTTCTCTTGCATACACTCCTGGTGTAGCAGAGCCTTGCCGTGAAATAGAGAAAAATCCAGAAGATGTATACAAATACACAGCCAAAGGTAATCTGGTAGCAGTCATTTCTAACGGTACAGCTGTTCTTGGACTCGGTAATATTGGTCCTCTTGCTGGTAAACCTGTAATGGAAGGGAAAGGACTACTTTTCAAAGTTTTTGCTGATGTGGATGTTTTTGATATTGAGGTTAATGAGCACGATGTTGACAGATTCATCGAAATAGTTAAGGCTATTTCACCAACATTCGGCGGTATTAACCTGGAGGATATCAAAGCACCCGAATGCTTCGAAATAGAGAAAAGACTGATAGAAGAGCTTGATATCCCTGTATTCCATGACGACCAGCATGGTACTGCTATAATTTCTGGAGCAGGCTTGCTGAATGCCCTGGAAATAACTGGTAAAAAGATCGAAGACATAAAAGTAGTAGTCAGTGGTGCTGGAGCTGCCGCCATAGCTTGTTCTCAATTTTATGTGCACCTGGGTGTGAAGAAAGAAAACATTATCATGTTCGATAGCAAAGGTCCTATAACCAAGGACCGCACTGATCTTAACAAGTATAAGATGATGTTTGCCACTGAACGTGATATACACTCAATGGAAGAAGCTCTGGATGGTGCAGACATGTTTCTCGGTTTATCTGTAGGTGGCTTGCTCAAGCCAGAGATGGTCAAAAAGATGGCGGAACATCCTATTATCTTTGCCCTCGCTAATCCTGATCCAGAGATTACATACGAAGAAGCGGTCAAAGCCCGCCCAGATGTGATTATGGCTACTGGCCGATCTGATTATCCGAATCAGGTTAACAATGTACTTGGCTTTCCATTCATTTTCCGTGGAGCCCTGGACGTACATGCCAAGAAAATAAATATTGAAATGAAAATCGCTGCTGCAAAGGCTTTAGCTGCTCTTGCAAAAGAACAAGTACCAGAGGAAGTTGCCAATGCATATAATGTTTCGAATCTAACCTTCGGCAAAGAATACATTATACCAAAGCCACTGGATCCACGACTAATCACACGTGTCGCACCAGCTGTGGCAAAGGCTGCTATTGACACAGGAGTGGCCCGCCGCACAATAGAAGACTGGGAAGAGTATAAAGCACATCTTGAAGCTCGTATGGGCCACGAAAACAAACTCATTAGAGCTATTCGTCTAAAAGCCCAGTCTGAAACGGATAAACCAGTTATTGTTTTCCCAGAAGGCGAACACTTCCGTATTCTCAAAGCTGTTACAGAAATTGTCGAGAGTCGTATTGCCAGAGCTATTGTCCTGGGTAATGAGAAAAAAATTAAGAAGATTGCAGAAGAAAACGCTCTTAACCTGGACAAAATACAGATTATTAACCCTCTTGCAGAAGCTTATGAAGAAAAGCGCAAAGAATATGCCTATAAGCTGTGGAAAAAACGTCAGCGCAAGGGACTGACATTTGACGAAGCCATGCACAACGTGCGTAATAATAATTACTTTGGCCTGATGATGGTCGAAGAAGGAGAAGCAGATGCATTTATCTCTGGCTATGCAACTAAATATAGAAAGGTAATGGCACCTGCTATTCGTGTTATTGGCAAGAGGGATGATGTAAAAACAGTAGCAGGTCTATACGTTGTGCTCACAAAGAGAGGCCCTTATTTCCTGGCTGATACAACAATCAACACAGAGATAGACGCAGAAAAATTAGCATGTATCGCCCGACTGACAGCAGAAGAGGTGCGCAAATTTGGTGTCGAGCCTGTTATTGCCATGCTTTCTTACTCAAACTTTGGCTCAGTGCGTGAAGCACAAATTCCAGAGCTTGTCCGTTCAGCTGTTGATTTCTTGCACAAAGAATATCCTGAGCTGGCTGTGGACGGTGATATTCAGGCAAATATTGCCCTGGATAAAGATGTACGTGACGAGCTATTCCCTTTTAGCAAGCTTTATGGCAAGCAGGTTAATACTTTGATATTTCCAGAACTGGCTTCTGGCAATATTGCCTACAAGCTATTGCATAAGCTGGCAGGTGCTGACCTGATAGGTCCTATCACGCTTGGCCTGAGAAAACCAGTTCATGTACTACAGCTCAATAGCTCTGTGCGTGAAATAATTAACATTGCAACAATAGCAGCTACAGATGCAATCACAAGGCGAAATTAATAGCAAGTAGATCAAGACCATGAAATACTTGTGCTTTAAGACAGAGGCTGCATGTGGCAGCCTCTGTCTGCTTTTGTGCAATAATCCCAAAAAGTGCAGAGACTATCGATTTTCTCAGGGAGTGATGGTGGACTTTAGAATATGAACGCCAAAACGGCAATCTAGACAACGCTCCCTCTGGCAATAGTTTTTGTACAACTGGATTAGAGCCTGACTATCTGTAGCCTTATATCTGGGGTAGGCTAGCTTACTGAAAAGACGTGTGATATAATTGTTCTCAAAAGGTAGACTGTCGAGGAAGGAGAGAGCCTTTGCTGTGTGTTGTTTCTCGCCAATATAGCGTCCATAAGCAAAAAGCACAGGCACTACTGCATTAATGATCAAGCCATGAAGTGCATGTTTACCCAGTTCTTTGGGTTGGAACTTTGAATTTTTAGCAAACCTGAAATGAGTATCCCAATATGCTGAAGCCTTGACAGAGAATAATTGCAGAATCTCAGATAGGTCTTTCTCCAGGATAAAAGAGAACAGATGATCAGTCTGCGAAAGAATGCCTGCCAGCTGCGCAAGGCGAACGGTGGGAAAGTTATAGGGTCTGAGCCTCATAAATTTCCACATCTTCGGGTCAAAAGGTTGTAGGTGTAATTTACGCTTATGAAGGTCAAACAGTTGCTGAAGCCTTGTATAATATTGATCATCAATAGGCTGATTAAGAAAGCCTGCCTGACCGAATAGAATGGCCTCAAGCACATCGAGCTGGTCAGTATAACGCTTTAGATATTTGTAACTGATGCTTCGCGCTAATATATGCATAGGTTCTGCGTTGGCCCTGGTACCTAAGGAACGGGCAATGCGTTGGAACAACACCTGTTCCCAGTCATTGCTGGAATTTCGGTATTCGCTGATTATCTCTGATGTCCGTTTATCAAGCCGCTCTATTAACAGGTTATCAAGCCACCCTATGGTTATGTGTGAAGGGATGCTAGGGAGATAATTATTACACTTTAATACGTCCTTGGCAGAAGTAAGTTTATTATACGCCTCTATCAGAGATTGCTCTGGTATATGCTCGACAGTTGGTATTTTTTCGCCAGTAGGACGATAAACAGGTTTGTCTTCATGGTAAACAATATGCAAGATAACATTCTGATATGCAGGATCTTTGTCATGACTGTGTGCGAACCAATCCGATGATTTTCTGTGCATCTCCACTGCACCGGCCCATACTTTACCATCAATACTGAGTCGCACATTAATAAAATCAGGACCAGAGTCCATGGAAGGCAGACCATAAGAAATAATCTTCACAATCTGGCCATCTGTGGTTTCCAGGGTAGAGGGAAAATAACGGTTTTTCCAGAGAAATGTTAAAAACTTCTCGTTCATCACTGAATGCTTAACCAGTAATAAAATACTAAAAAATTCTGTGACATGATATAATTTTTGACAGGATGAGGAATATTTAATTTTTAACACAATGATTAAATGAATAATTGATCTGGAGAGAAAACTCTTTAACCAGAGGAAATTTTACATTTTATATCAACTGGATTTTTATAACTTTGCACAAACCAATAGAAACGAGCTTTATGTATAGGACACATACCTGCGGAGAACTAAGAATTTCGGATGTTAATAAAGAAGTCACACTCTCTGGCTGGATACAGAAAATCAGAGACTTAGGAAGTGTAATATTTATTGATTTACGTGATCGCTATGGCATAACACAGCTTTATTTTGACAATGTGCTCAATCCAGAGCTTCTGGAGCAAGCCCGCAAACTGGGCAGAGAATATGTCCTGAGAATAAAAGGCTCTGTCAGGGAGAGGGAGAATAAAAATCCAAATATTCCCACAGGTGACATTGAAATAGTGGTTAAAGAGCTAGAGATACTCAACAAATCAGAAGTTCCTCCCTTTACCATAGAGGAAAACACGGATGGAGGCGAGGAACAGCTGATGAAATACCGTTATCTGGACCTGCGCCGTCCAAACCTGCAGCGGGCACTACTGCTGCGTTATCAAATGGCCAGGCATATACGTAATTATCTGGATCAGCATAACTTTGTAGAAATAGAGACACCATTTTTGATAAAATCCACTCCAGAAGGTGCACGCGACTTTATTGTACCTTCCAGGCTTTACAGGGGAAGCTTTTATGCCTTACCACAGTCTCCACAGCTTTTCAAACAGCTGCTGATGGTAGCAGGCTATGACCGTTACTTCCAGGTTGTTAAGTGCTTCAGGGACGAGGACTTCAGAGCAGACCGCCAGCCAGAATTCACACAGATTGACTGCGAGCTATCCTTTGTGACACAGGATGATATATTGAATATTTTCGAAGGATTGGCAAAATACCTGTTCAAGACCATCAAAGGCATTGAATTTACAGATCCATTTCCACGCCTGTCATACAGTGAGGCAATAGAAAGATACGGAACCGACAAGCCTGATCTACGTTTTGGTATGGAGATTATTGACATAACAAGCCTCTTGCAGGGGCATGGTTTCAAAGTCTTTGACTCTGCTAAGTACATTGGAGGAATAAAAGTAGAAGGAAAAGCAGATTTTTATTCGCGTAAGAAAATAGACCAGCTCACAGACTTTGTTAAACGCCCACAAATAGGAGCTAAAGGCCTTGCGTGGATCAAATATAATACTGATGGCTCGGTAAAATCATCAGTAGATAAATTCTACACACCCGAAACATTACAAAAAGTTCTATCTGAGCTAGATGCACAACCGAATGATATTGTGTTTATTATCTCAGGTGATAAACAGCTGGGTCTAAGGGCACTGGGTGAGTTAAGACTGGAGATTGCCCGTTCACTGAGATTGATTAAAGAAGGTGATTTCAAACCTCTGTGGGTAGTGGACTTTCCGATGTTTGAATGGGACGAAGAAGAGGAGCGCTACAAGGCTATGCATCATCCATTCACATCGCCAAAACAAGAAGACATACCGCTGCTGGATAGAGACCCGGGCAAAGTCAGAGCCAATGCTTACGACTTTGTTATTAATGGTGTAGAAATAGGCGGCGGGTCTATCCGTATTCACAAACGAGACATTCAGCAAAAAGTGTTCGAAATACTTGGGCTAACACCGCAGGAGGCAAATGAAAAATTTGGCTTCTTATTAGAAGCATTTAAATATGGAGCACCTCCACATGGTGGAATAGCTTTTGGCTTTGACAGATGGGTAGCGATATTCAATGGTTCAAAATCGATTAAGGATGTCATAGCATTTCCAAAGAACAGTGCTGGCCGCGACCTGATGCTCGATGCTCCATCGCCAGTAAGCAAAGAGCAGCTCGATGAGCTAGGTATTGAAATAAAACCAGACACCGAATAATATGTTCTTTCAAACCGTTAACATACACTTCATTGACCTGCTGGTCATCGGATTCCTGGCATTCGGCGCATACAAAGGTTATAAGTATGGCTGGATAGTCCAGGGCCTTGAGTTGCTTATTGTCTTTATTGGCTTCTATGTAGTAGCATATCTGAGTCATCAGATGTTTCTTACATTTTTATTCCAAGGACTGTCAACAGCTGAGCTTTTTGCATCACTTGTTCTGGCAGGCGCTTTCATAGTGGTACTGTGGCTGACACACTTTATTCAGCTCACTGTCACAAAGAAAATTAATCAAATGGACATGAACATCAAAGATAGAATATGGGGAATCTTGTTTGGTATGCTCAAGTATCTGATAATCATTGGAGTATTTATGGTAACAATCAGGGAAGTGGACATTTTTACAAATTTTTTACCCAAAACAGAAAAAATTGCACCTGTCAGGGGTAGATTTAAATCAATACTTGGCACAGGCACATATTACATGATCACCCTTATGTCGCCTAATTTGAAATACGAGCACAATAGACCTGTGAAAAAAATAAAACAACCTACTAAATTTGTAGAACCCAAATCAGCTGACTTTTACGATGACGATTTCTAAACTCTAAAAACACACAAATCATGAAAACCGTTCTTAGCGGAATAAGACCAACAGGCCATCTACATCTGGGCAATTATTTCGGGGCAGTACGCAATTTCGTAAAGCTACAGGATGAGTACAACTGCTTTTACTTTATTGCTGACTACCATTCACTTACAACACATCCCAAACCAGAACATCTACAGCAAAATATACGAACAGTACTTAGCGAATACCTGGCATGTGGATTGGACCCAGAAAAAGCTACAATCTATATTCAGAGTGACGTACCAGAGGTTGCAGAGCTCTACCTTCTGATGAACATGAACGCTTATGTGGGTGAGCTTGAGCGAACAACAACATTCAAGGAAAAGGTACGCAAACAGCCCAATAATGTGAATGCTGGCCTGCTGACTTATGCTGTACTAATGGCTTCTGATATACTTATTCATCATGCTGATTATGTTCCTGTTGGCAAGGACCAGGAACAACACCTGGAGATGACACGCCGCTTTGCCCGCAGGTTTAACAACATATACGGCGTTGACTATTTCAAAGAACCGCAACCTTTCAATTTCTTTGGTAAAGACTTGATTAAAGTGCCAGGACTGGACGGCTCAGGGAAGATGGGTAAGAGCGAAGGTAATGCCATCAACCTCACAGATGATCCAGAGGCTATTCGCAAAAAAGTAATGAAAGCCGTAACTGATGCAGGTCCACAGGGCCCTAATAGTCCAATGAGCGAACCAATAAAAAACCTTTTTACCTTGCTTGAGCTTGTATCGACTCCTGATACAGTGGAGCATTTCAGAGAAGAATATAACAAGGCTACTATCCGCTACGTTGACCTGAAGCGCCAGCTAGCAGAGGACATAATCAAATTTACAGAGCCTTT
>JALVRO010000102.1 GCA_027031265.1 Bacteroidales bacterium
CGTCAAATCTAAGATCACATTAATATTTAGATAAAAAATTTGTGAGGTAGGACAGCTTTGCAGACCAGGTTTACTGATTATCTCCAATAATCTTTAGTGAAAAGGATAAGCACGCTAAAAATCTCTAATCTACCAGTAATCATCAGTGCATTGAGTGTATATTTGCCAACAACAGGTATAGACGAGAAATTACCAGCTGGGCCTGTGACACCCAATCCAGGACCCATACCACCCATAGCTGTGAGAGCTGAACCAAATGCAGTAGCTGGATCTACTCCCGACAAAATAAGTATAAACATGCCAGTCAATACAACTATAAAATACACAATGATAAACACAAGCACCTTGAATACCACATCATCACCAACAGTCTGGCCGTTATACCGCACTGTGGACACAAGGTTTGGATGAAGCATCTCACGAAAAGTATTTTTAATCTTCTTACCAAGTATTACATAACGAATAACCTTCACACCACCACCGGTCGAACCAGAGCTTGCTCCAATCATCATAACCAACACAATAATCATCCAGGCCATAGCTGGCCATTTGAGATAATCAGTTGTTGCAAAACCTGTAGCTGTCATCAATGAAGCCACATTAAACAGAGCATGACGAAAAGCAGGCTCCAGGGGATAAACCTTATTTATATATAACACAGCTGTCACGATCAGGACAACTGTAGAAAGAACTGTCAAATAAGCCCGCCATTCCTCATTACGCATAATTGAACTAAAACGCTTTTTCAGAAGCAGAAGATAAATATTAAAATTAGTAGCAGAGAGTATCATAAAAATTGCTACAACATACTGAATAAAAGGCGAATAACCTCCGAGACTTGAGTTTTTAGTAGAGAAACCACCAGTAGCAACTGTTGCAAACGCATGACAAATGCTGTCGAAAATGTCCATTCCACCAAGATAAAGCAAAACCGTCTCTGCCAGGGTCAGGAAAAAATAAATAAACCACAGATTACGCGCCACATCAAAAATACGGGGGAAAGCTTTCTCCTCCACAACCACAGATGCCTCGGCATTAAACAAATAAATCTTTCCCACTCTCATTGTGGGAAACAATGCAATAAACAAAACAATAATACCCATTCCGCCTATCCAGTGTGTCTCGCTACGCCAGAACAGGGCACTATGCGGCAAAGCCTCTATATCTGTTAATATTGACGAACCTGTAGTCGTAAAGCCTGATACTGATTCGAAAAAAGCATTAGTAAAAGAGGGTATAGCCCCTGTAAGCAGATAAGGTAAAGTTCCAAAGAGCGAGATCACAATCCAGGCCAGGGTAACCAGAAGATAGCTGTCTTTCCGGCTAAAATAGCTATGACGATAAGGTCTATTTATCAAGAAAAGGGTCAAACCAGACAAAAAAGTTATCAGAAAAGCCAGAGAATTGGCTTTTACATAAGGCTCATGATATTCTATGCTGACCAGTATATTGAAAAGCATAAAAAATGACTCCAACAGCAATACTACGCCAATAACATAAATTATTAACCTAAAATTTATAACAGCCTTGCGTCTCATCTCTCCCTGAATTAAACTTGCAGTGCTATAAGAGTAATATCATCTGTCTGCTCTGCCTCAGCTTGCCACTCCTCGAGATTAAACTGTAAAATCTCCTTTTGAGCGAACAAGGGCTGCAAAGCTATATTTTCCAATAATTCTTTAAAAGCTTTTTTGGAAAATTTTTTATATTCTTGATTAAGTTGTGAATAATAACCATCAGAAAACATGTAAACCTTGTCATAGTCCTCGAGCTGTATTTTGATTTGTGCTATCTCCCTTTCCTCCTGGTTTAGCATTATTGAATGATTGGCTGGGATAAACTCAAGTGGGCTGTCCTTGTGTAATATTATTATTGGTCTCCCCAGCCCTGCGAACCATACCTGTTTCTTGTTCCTATCATACAACAAAGCTGCTATTTCTATCCCAAAATAGAATCTTCTCCTATCATTAAAGTACGAGAACTGTCTAGTTATCTTATCTCTAAGTTCGGAGAGTATCTGCGCTGGATAGATCATATCTTTCCGCGAAATATCATTCAAATATTGCATGGCAATAGTACCGAGTATTGCTCCAGCTGGCCCATGACCTGTAGCATCACCCACTACGACAAAGATCTTGCTTTCATCCATGGGTCTAATAAAATAAAAGTCACCGCCCACATGCTGTTTTTGTTTATGAATGACAAAGAACGAAGAAAAATAAAATTTGAGCACAGACTCATCGGTCAGAAATAGACGCTGCAAAATCTCTGCATATTTAAGACTGTCGTTAAGATCCTCCAGATACCTGCTAATAACAGCGTTTTTCTTGGCCAGCACATTGAGAGATTCTGCCCTGGATTTCATCAAAGACTTGAGTACAGAGACCTGATGCTCTATAAGCATCTGCTTATCTTCCAGTTTTTCGTTAAGAAGTCTAATCATTTCATTCTGGTTTTGTAACTCATCCATTGTGTGCATCAATTCATGGGTCTTTGTCTCCAGGTCTGTTTTTTTAATCAACAATTGACGCTGGTAAAGATTTTTTTCACTAATGTATACAAACAATATAGCTGTATAAAAAAACATAAACAATATCACCAGTACTTGCTCATAAGATGTAGGTAATGATACTCTCGTAAGCAAAACATCATTTTTTGTAAGGACACTAATTCCCACTACTGTCAGAAAAACTATCAACAGCCACACCCCTATACCAAACCTATCATCCAGATACTCAAAGGCCATTGTTATAACCAGAATATACCATACAAGGATATGAGAATCAATACCACCTGTCTCAAGGACCAGAAAAGTGACAGCCAACCACACCAGAAAAATATGTATACTCGAGAGTGTGTAAATCTTACCTCCAGTTCTTAGATAAAGCATTAAAATGAGATTGAGGAAAATCACACCTGCACTAACCAGCGGTGAGACTCTTAGGCCTATCAGATACTCATATACTCCGATAGCTATAAGAAAAAGGATTGTCAGGTACGAACTCTGAATAAAAATTATCTGCTTGAATCGCTGGAAAGGATCATCTTCCCTGGGAGGCAAGAAAAATCTTTCTCCCAAAAACTGAATATGCTTAAAACTCTTTGTGTCTAAAAAATTTTTCAATGAATCTCGAATTTTTCTAATAAAAACTCTCATACTAGCATACTTTAGAAGAGGGCCACCAACAGATTCAAATCTTTGGCGTCTATTCCAAAACGTTCAGCAAGCTGGGTATTTGTAAGCATGCCCAGGAAAGCATAAGTACCATTCCGTAGGCTAGGAGATTTCTTTAGCAAGGGCAATATCCCTCCTTCATTGCATATATCCATCAAAATAGGCGTCAAGACATCACTTATAGCAATAGAAGCTGTACGCGCCACACGTGATGGAATATTTGGAACACAAAAATGTATTACGTCGTGCACCACATAAGTTGGGTCGTCAAATGTAGTAGGTCGTGCTGTTTCTATGATCGAACCAGAATCTATTTTCATATCTACAATGACAGAACCTTTGCGCATGAGCCTGACCAGCTCTTCGGTGATAATAAAGGGCTGGTCATGACGCTTTATCTTAGAGTTAATTATAACATCAGTAGTTTGTATGGTCTTAAACAAAGTTTTACGGTTAAAGGACGAAGTAAATAGATGCTGTCCAAATAGCTGCTCCATTCTGAGTAGGCCGCTCAGATTATTGTCAAAAACTTTGACATACGATCCAAGCCCCAGAGCCATACGTATGGCATACTCTGCGGCAGTGTCTGTCCCCAGCACCATGATCGTACTTGGAGTGAGGCCGGTAAGGCCTCCTAGCATTACGCCTTTCCCACCTCGTACATTTGTAAGCAGCTCAGCAGCTATCATTACTGATGTGCTTCCAATAATCTCATTCATCAAGTATGAAAAAGGATTCATACCTTTCTGGTCAGCGTAAAATTCATACGCTATTGCAGTGATATTTTTCTTTAGCAAAAGTTCAATATTTTCCCTGGTCTGTGTATTTGGATGAAGGGCAGAGAAAAGAATTTTATTCTTTGGCAGTTCAGTAATCTCCTCAAGGGTCAAAGGACCTACTTTGACAAGTATGTCAGCTTGTTTGAGTATCTCCTTACGGCTTAGAACTTTGGCTCCAGAAGCACGAAAATCTTCATCAGAATAATTAGCTCCCACTCCACTTCCTTTTTCTATAATTACCTTGTGTCCTGCGTTTATCAATGTTTGTATGGCATAGGGTGTCAGAGGTATACGTTTCTCATCCTTGTTTGTCTCCTTGAGCACACCCACAGACATTATTTTAAATCTCTCGTCCACTTCCTGCAGTTTAGGTTGTGGTACAGGAACTTCATTCTTTTCTCCCTGCATTGCCTATTAAATCTTTGGGTTTAGTTGTTGGGATAAATGGTTTTAAATAAAACGGCTCAAAATATGCTACATCTACAAACCGCCTATCTTCCAGCCGATTACGGATAAATGGATACATAAAACGGGCTAAAGGCTCTATACCTTGGACAAACACTGCATTTGCACTATTTATTACCCTAGAGAATTTGGCAGCTCCACTACCAAAAAAAGCCACACGTCCTTTCTCCATATATGACGAAAAACTCTTTTCGTCCAGGATAATATTAGTTACATCCTGAACACTGTTTCCTTCTCGGTCAAAGACCTGTACATAAACCTCCATACGTCTTGCATCTATCATTGGCACGAAAAAATCTACATGTTTAACCTCCTGGTCATGCTCCTGCAATACATTGACTAACATCAACTCCAGTGTAGGCACAGCTATCAATGGCTTGTTCAGGGCATAAGCCAGACCCTTAGCCGTAGAAACACCTATACGTAATCCAGTATAAGATCCAGGGCCCTCTGAAACTGCTATGGCCTTTATCTGCCTCTCTTTGTCCTGTACATACTTATTCAGAAGAACCTCTAACTTGAGAGTCAAATATTTTGAATGACTATTAGGCTCCCAGCACTCCTCAGTAAAAGCATTGCCCTGGTCATCAAACAAAGCAACCGAACATACCGATCCTGAGGTTTCTATGGCTATTACGTACTCCGAATCCATCTGGAACTGGGTCTGAATTTAAAGTGAAATTTAAACTTTTTTTTGAATTAAAACAATTTTCTCTTAGCAAATATAATAATGCCAATCAAAGTCAGAACCAATGAAATCAGTGATACAATGAGCAAAGAATAAGGATGATGCTGGAACGGCAAAGGAATATTCATACCATAAAAACTAGTAACAAAGGTGGGAATCATCAAAATAATGGTAATGGAAGTCAGAAACTTCATCACAAAGTTAAGGTTATTTCCAATGACAGAGGAAAAAGCATCCATCATATCACGCACAATACTGCTGTAGATATTGGACATCTCAATAGCCTGTTTATTGTCAATCATAATATCCTCTATTTCGTCCCGATCATCCTCTGTGAGTTGCAACACATTGATTCTCAATAATTTCTCAATAACAAGCTCATTAGATTTAAGAGAGGTCTCGAAATATACCAGACTTTTCTCCATATTCAACAAACGCAGAATTTCCTCATTTTTCTGTGCCTCATTGAATAAAATCTCGGCTGACTTAATCAGATGGTTTATTTCCTTCAGATAACGCAGGTAAAACGTCACAGTTTTGCGGAAAATAACAAAAATATGGCGCTTCCTATTTTCTGGCATAAAATCCTGTGTTTCAATCCTATGCGACAACAAATCCATTAATGCTTCCTTCTCACGACATACTGTAACTATGTAATCTTCTGTCAGAATAATGCCCACAGGGAAAGTAATATAGGGAATAAACTTGCTAGTATCATCGTTTTTCTTAGGCAGACGAATAATAATAAGTTTAACCCCATCTTCAATCTCAATACGCGAACGCTCGTCCGGGTCCAGAGGGTCTGTAATAAAATCACG
>JALVRO010000103.1 GCA_027031265.1 Bacteroidales bacterium
GGTTGCTCAAGTCCATCTGCTTCGCTTCCCACAGCGATTGCCACAGGTACTGTATAGTCCACCTTGTAATAAGGATAGCTATCCTGTAGTGTGGCGCTAAAAAGCTTGATATTGTTTTTCTTTAACCATTGAATGATTTCCTGTGTGTTTCCAATGCCTATTTGTACTGTAAAAATACCTCCCACACTGGAGCGAATAATATTTGGGTTGTATAAGTCTGTTATTGGATTGGCAATTATAAAAGCATCGATGCTTGCGGCGTCGGCTGTACGTAGCATGGCTCCTATATTACCAGGTTTCTCAATATTTTCGGCAATCAGAATCAGTGGATTTTTGCTTAATTTCAAATTGTTAATAGAATGATCTTTCCACATACCAATCCCGATAATGCCCTCTGTTTTTTCACGATAAGCTATCCTGGAATATACTTCGCTGTTGACCTCGATTATCTCACCATCGAAATTGTATTTTCTTATTAGTTTTTCTAATTCATCGATTAATGTTATATCAGGGTTAAAGACTAGGGTATGTAACTTGTAACCACCTTCTAATGCCAGTCTAACTTCACGTTTACCTTCAACGATAAATTTTTTATCTTTTTTTCTCACACTGCTTTTCTCCTGGAGAGAGAGAATGTATTTGATCAAAGGATTATGGCGACTGGTTATTTTTTTCATGTCTTTTTTGTTAAATTCAACACAAAACTACAAAATTTTTGATTATGAGGCTCTGGTTAAAAATTATTTTAGGCCTTGTACTTTACTATTTTTTGATGGTCATACTTACCACAATTAGTCCGGCACTATGGGTTGATTTCTTTCACCACAAATCGTCGAAAAATGTTATAATCACGGCACATAGAGGTGCAGCAGGTTATGCTCCCGAAAATACACTAGTAGCCATTCAGAAAGGCATTGAATCTGGGGCACAGAGAATAGAAGTAGATATCCATCAGTCCAGAGACGGCAGGCTTTTTATAATGCATGACCAGTCTGTGGACCGAACAACCAATGGGCATGGGCTGATTAAGAATCTCACTTCCCAACAGCTTCGCCGGCTAGATGCTGGTAGCTGGTATTCACCAGAGTTTAAAGACGAAAAAATACCATATCTCGAAGAAGCATTTAAACTGGTTAATGGCAAGGCCGTATTTGTGATAGAGCTCAAGCATGGAAATGATTATTATCCAGGAATAGAGCAGAGAGTCGTAGACATGGTGCGTAAATATAATGCTTACGACTGGGTTATAATTCACAGTTTTGATGACAATGTACTCAAAACTATACACACTTTAGATCCTAAAATCACTCTGCACAAGCTATTTATCTTTAAGACAAATCTTTTCCCTTTGATGTATGATATAAGTGTACACACAGCTGCTTTGAAAGATTACAAGTTTGCTAAAGAGATAAGCGTCTTTTATAAATTTGTGAACCCAGCTCTTGTGCAGCAGGCACATAGACTGGGAATGAAGGTTAATGCGTGGACTGTGGATGATCCAACTGTTGCACGCAGACTGGTTAAGATGGGTGTGGATGGTGTAATTACCAATTACCCTAATGAAATTATGAGCGAATTGGGTATCAAATAAGCTAAGTGTCAATTAATTGATAGCCATGCTGTTTTATTAGGCCTGGATGGCTGCGGCTCAGCTTTAGGTAAGTTAGGCAGGGCTTAGCAGGATCAAAAAACAAGTATTTTTCTTATGTATCAGAAAGACTGCGTAAAGCATTATACGGACAGCGAGGTAAAGCCTCGCTGTCCGTATAAATTGTTGTCTATTAGTATGTTGTATGATGAAAGTTTAGTAAATGAAACCTGTATGAATATTGTTAAATGTGTAAATATATATAATATTGTGTTGAGGGGACTATTTCCAGATCAGTTAAATAATGTGTTTGTAATCTTGCCTGGTCATTTCTATGTTTAGTCCTTGTGGTTTGTCGTAAACAAGCTGCTCGAGCAGTTTAATTTTGTCATTTTGATCAGTAATGTTTATTTCTTTCATTCTAGTGAGTGGAAGTTTTCAGTTTTTCTCAGTACTCTTGTCTGCATTAAGTGTCTGATTAAAAAGTAGATATCAGGATAATTCTAAACGGCATTTTATACGATTCTGAAAGTGTTTTATCCATCCAGGATAAACAATTGATAATCTGGCGCCAAGTGCTGTATCGTAAAGCAAGCTTATTTTATGGGCAAAGAATACACATCCAGTCATCTCATAAGTTTTACTACCTAAGAGGATGAGCCATTTACCACCGTGTTTGCCCAGACTTAGGTTTAAATAATTTACAATGCCTTGCAAAATGGAGATGCATTGGATTATAACGAGTTAATTTTTTAATAAGAAAAATATTTTTATTTGTGTTTTACTCGTTAAATTTATGGTGAATTAATTTTAACTTTGGATTAAAGGAAAAATTGTGGCAAAAATTTTGAAATAATTAAAAAAATAAAACAAAATAAGAGTTGATATGAACAGAAAAATAGTTTTGCTTTTAATAATGCTGGGTTTTGTGACAGCTGGATTATGGTTTCTAACATCGAGGACAAATACTGAGTCAGAGGCTCTGGCTTATGGTCAGTCTCATTATATTTTTAGTCCACAGAAAGATGATGCAACCTATTATTGGTTTAGTGTAGGTGTAAAGACAAGATATGCCGATGGTAGATATCGTATTATCAGCGTAACAAAGAATGTCAGTGAAGGCAAGATAAAAAGATTTGAAAAAGCATTGTGGAAAGGTCTAGCTTACAGAAAGATAGCAATAGGGCCTTTCATATCTTCTGAAGATGCCAAGAAGGCACGCTTAATATACAAAGCTCTTATTAGAGTAAAGAAAGAAGGAGATTTAGCTAAAATAAATGCACCAGATTTTGGACATGAAGTGTACTGGTTCCAGATTAAATTCAAAGAGTCTCCCAGGCTGAGATCTTTCATATTTGAGCATGGACCAGCTAGTGTCCAGTCTGGTTCTTCAAAGAATTTTCTGTCTGCTTTATTTGAAACATTAGGCTATCAACAGATAGCTATTGGACCATTCGAAGATTACCAAAGAACAGAGGAAATAAAAAGAATATACCGTCAGAATGAATAGGAAAGTTTATTTCTTGGTAATGCTGGTTTTATTGTCAGGTGCTCTGGGGTGTAACCACAAAGCAGGTAAGTGGAAGAAACAAGCTCATTCCGATACAGCGATTAAGGCGATAGATACAACAGGCACAGGGCAGCCCGGTAATGCCCGGGTAAGTCATAATCAAATAGATTTTAGCAAGCCATTTTATCTGCATTACAAAGGTACTTACCTTGGACATAAAGCTGACCTGGACTTGACCAGTCTTAGAAATTCGATTTTTTTTACGCTGTGTTATTATCCAAAATATCAGATTGTTTCTGGTGTGGTGAATCATGATAATCATGGTTTTCAGTATGATTATGTTAATAAATTTGGAGATACGCTTGAGCACTGGGATGCACGTTTTATAGATTCCAGGCACCTGAGGTTACATGTGATTAATTCCACTGCAGACACAGTTTATAATTTTGTTGTGGATTTTTCCTCGTCATTTCCATTGAATGTGTATTTGTATGATACTGTTTTGTCTATGCCTGGAGATACAAGTAAAGAACTGCTTTTGATAAAGCTAACGTCGATTAATGCTAAAGGACTGAAATTTGACTTTATGCAGGATCTACGGGGCCTTAAAAAGGAAGCACAGGATAATATAGATAATGTCCTGAAAATGATCAAGTCTTATAGCAAGGATGAGCTGGAGATGATGTTTTTTCCGTTTAATGTGGACAGGTTAATTAATGTGGAATATAATAACAATGGCTTGCTGGTTGTCTCGGCTAATGAGTATGATTATATGGGAGGAGCGCATGGGAATAATTACTTGTCTTTTTACAATATTGATACAAAAGCTCATAGGGTTTTGGATATAACCGATATCGTGGACACAGTAGGTCTGGCTAAAATGATCTGGGATAGACTGGATGACAAGGATATGCTTTTTGTTGATGAATCGTCTATTTATGTGCCAAAAAACTATTTCGTAAAAGGCAGAAAGGTGATTTTTGTCTACAATACTTATGAGATTGCGCCTTATGTAATGGGATCTATAAGCGTTGATTTTGATTTTGCTGATATCCGCGAAAGGTTAAAGCAAGATTTTATTGAAAAATTTTATCCTGGCATTGAGTTATAAAAAAAGCGGCCTCAGGGCCGCTTTTTTTGTTATAAGAAAAAGCTTATTTAGCCAGACGCTTGGCAACAGTACCAGGGGTGAATGTTGCAGTAACTTGCTCACCATCAACGGTTATTGTCCAGTCTATATGCTGAAAGTCCTGGGAAATAATGCCAGAAGCTTTTATTGTATATGTACCTAACTTCTGAGATGGTAATGTAATTTCCATGTCTTTAACTGTAGCCTGTGCGTCAGCGCCATTATTGTAAAAGTTGTGGATAATGATTCCGTTATCTACCCCAGTGTTTTCTGTGATTTCTACCTGGTATTCTGAATTAACATCTCCTTCATATCTGACAACGTGCCATTTACCAACGATATTCTCGATAGTTGTCGCACGGTTAAGATCGCCCAGATCTTGCTTACATGAGACAAAGAACACAGTGCTTAGCAAAAAGCCAATGGTTAATAAAGCTATTTTTTTCATTTTTTGTGTGTTTTTAGTTGTTTTTTTCAAAACTACAAAAAAAGCACCAGAGAATAAAGTCTCTGGTGCTTTCATTTTGAGGATTGTATATATAACTTATAGATTTGCAATTATTGCGTCAGTCATTTCTCGAGTTGAAGCAGCACCTTGTTTGAGGACATCCGGGCTACCCTTGAGCTTGAGCATGTCATAAGTTCTTATTTTTCCTTCTTTGATAACTTTGGCAATAGCCTGACGAATGCGATCTGCTTTTTCTTGTTCACCTATATATTCGAGCATCATACGCGCAGCTTCTATCATTGCAATTGGGTTGACGATAGATGTTTGATATTCAGCGTATTTAGGAGCTGAGCCGTGGGTTGGTTCAAAAACAGCCACACCAGTCTGGGGATTATACTGTGCACTGGCTGCAAAACCAAGACCACCTACAAGACCCGCAAAAGCATCAGAAACAATATCACCGAACATATTACTTGAGACGATTACACCATATTCTTCAGGGTTTTTAGTCAGCCACATCATCATGGCGTCAATATTTACATTCCATACTTGTATCTCAGGATAATCATTCTGCTGTATTTCCTTTGCCATCTTGTACATCATACCCGAGGTTTCGCGTATAACATTTGGCTTTTCTGCAACAGTCACCGATTTAAAGTCATATTTGCGTGCATATTCAAAAGCTGCTCTGAGGATTCTCTCCACAGCACCACGGGTAAAAATACGTGTTGAGATAGCAATTTCTTCCTTAGGCACATTACCGAAATTTTTAACAAATTTAGGATGTGTCATGAAAGCTTTATAAACTTCCTCAGGAGGGTTAGACCATTCAACGCCTCCATAAAGACCCTCTGTATTTTGACGGAAAATAGCTACGTTGACAAAAGGCTCTTCGAAGCCACCATCAGGCGTGCGACGAATAAAATTTAATGGGTTTCCTTCATAAGTACGGCATGGGCGGAGACTGATCTCCAGCTTAAAATGTTGACGAAGGCCAACAATTGGACTGGAGTAGGTTAGGCCCCTGCCTCGTAGCTCTGGAGCTAATTCCCTTGCTGCTTCATCCTTGGGTTTGGATGTAATGGCTCCGAATAAGGCTATTTTGTGCTCTTCTAGAAGTTTTATAGTACGCTCTGGTAGCGGGTTACCTTCCTTTTTCC
>JALVRO010000104.1 GCA_027031265.1 Bacteroidales bacterium
GGTACCAGATGAGGGATATTTGAGCAAAGCTTATCAGATGTGTAAAGACAAGAACGTACTTTTCATTGCAGACGAAGTTCAGACTGGTATAGCACGTACTGGTAAAATGCTTGCATGTGACTGGGAGAACGTACATCCAGATATCCTTATTCTGGGTAAAGCCATTAGTGGTGGTGTACTTCCTGTTTCTGCTGTCCTGGCTGATGATCCAATCATGCTTACAATTCTTCCTGGTGAGCATGGTTCTACTTATGGAGGTAATCCACTGGCTGCCCGTGTAGCCATTGAGGCCCTTAAAGTTGTTGTAGAAGAAAACCTGGCAGAAAAAGCACAGAAACTTGGAGAAATTTTCCGCTCTGAAATGAATAAACTGCAAGAACAAACAGACATTATCGAAGAAGTTAGAGGTAAAGGCCTTCTCAACGCAGTAGTTATCCGTCCTAAGAATGGTAAGACAGCATGGGACGTGTGTGTCAAAATGAGTGAATATGGAGTCCTGGCAAAGCCAACACATGAACATATTATCCGTTTTGCTCCACCACTTGTGATTACACAAGAACAATTAATGGATGCTATCGAGCGCATCAAAAAGGCAATACTTGAGTTCTAAAACTCTCCCCATAAAGCCTCCGATGCGTCGGAGGCTTTTTTTTGTTATCTTAGATGTCAAACAAATGCAAAGACTAAATATTATGCACGCATCAAGAACTAAAATCATTGCTACACTTGGACCTGCTTCACGTGAACCACAGGTTTTAAGAAAGATGATAATAGCAGGTCTGGACAGTGTAAGGATCAACTGCTCACATGCTTCACACGAACAAATTATCCAGGATATTAAAATGGTCCGCATTGTTAGTCACGAACTGGTTCGTGACATCGCTATCATAGCAGACCTTCAGGGCCCTAAAATCCGGATTGGTAAAATAGAAAATGACCAGATTGAACTTAAAGAAGGACAAATACTGGAAATCACCACAGAAAATATTGTGGGTAATGGGCAAAGGGTGAGCGTTGACTACGAAGACTTTGCTTTAGATATAGAAGTAGGCGAAGAAATACTAATTGATGACGGCAAGCTAAAGCTCATAGCTGTCGAGACGGACAAGAAAAAGCTCGTCAAGGCTAAGGTTATTTATGGCGGTATCCTGCACTCGAGAAAAGGGGTTAATCTCCCACACACAAACCTTTCGTTACCCAGCATGACAGACAAAGACATCGAAGATGCTATCGTGGCTCTGGAGAATGGTGTGGACTGGATAGCACTGTCATTCGTACGGCAGGCAAGTGATGTAATAGAACTAAAGCAGCTAATACGCCGCAAGAAAAAGCACGCTTACGTTATTGCAAAGATAGAAAAAGTACAGGCCGTAAAAAACATAGACGAAATTATCAAAGAAGCTGATGCCATCATGGTGGCACGTGGGGACCTGGGTGTGGAAATGGATTTTGCTCAAGTACCGCTTATCCAGAAAGAAATAGTTGAAAAATCTATAGAGAGCAAAAAGCCAGTAATCATTGCAACACAAATGATGGAAAGCATGATATCTAATTTCCGCCCCACACGTGCCGAAGCTACTGATGTGGCTAATGCAGTCCTGGATGGGGCTGACACGCTGATGCTTAGTGCAGAGACTGCCGTTGGGAAATACCCTGTTGGCGTGATTGAAGCAATGCACCGGATCATCCAGACCACGGAAATAAAAAAATACCGTTACAACAGGGGTACACCACCTAACCCAGATAGCCCACGCTTTGTTCGTGACTCTATCTGCTTCTCTGCAGCACGACTGGCTGAAATCATAGGCGCTAAAGCAATAGTAACTTTCTCAGAATACGGCAAAACAGCTTATACACTCTCTGGCTTTAGGCCAAAAGCCGATATCTACGCATTCACACGCCATAAGCATCTGCTCAGTGCATTGTCTTTACTATGGGGGGTCAGAGCCTTTTATTTTACAGAATTTGACGAAATTAATCATGCGATAAACCAGTCAATTAAAATTCTCAAGGACAAAGGCCATCTAAAGCCTGGCGATTACGTTATTCATATCGGTAGTACACCTATAGACGTTAGTCACAAGACAAACATGCTAAAGGTCACAAAAGTCGAATAGTTTAAGACGCTATTTTTTGTTACACACTTTACCGGCTAAAAGACAGGGTGGGCAAGGCCCCACCCTGTCTTTTATTTAATCCATTGATTGATAGCCGCGCATGTTCGAGGTTCTGTCGCCCAAAAATATTGTTCATAAGCTATATATCAAGGGTTTTAATCAAGAAGTCCTATTGTACTTTGCCAGTAAAATATGTGCCCTGTCTGAAAAGTTTGCTAGTGATCTTAACAAAAAAGGCGCCCATTGGGCGCCTTTTTTGTATATCTGAGTTATTGATTACTCAACAATAGCCTTGAACTGATCTTCGTCGAAGTATTTACGGAATTCCAGATCATTCTTAGCGTATTCTTTCAAGTCAGCCTTCTTAGCAACAGCTTTCTGAAGGTTACTGTAAACGTCATCTGCTTTGTCCAGACGGGCAGCAATAACTGCCTTGAGATAGTAGTTGTAAGCGCATTCACTCTTAACTTGGTTGATAGTGTTCTCAGCACCCTGTGCATCGCCTGTCAAGAGCTGTGCAAGAGCTTTGTTGAATGTTGGGCGTGCTCCGAACAGATCAAGAGCTTTCTGATAATCACCCTCCATAATTGCGATAACACCAAGGTTATAATTGATGTTCTCGTTAGAACCACCAAGATTAGCAGCTTTCTCGAAGTATTCCTTAGCCTTCTGGTAGTCACCCTTCATCCAGTAAACAGCACCTAGGTTGTTAATAACTGATGGGTTATTGGCGTCAATTTCATTAGCTTTGAGAAGCTGAGCTTCTGCGTTGTCAAACTGTCCATTTTCGAGGTAGTAAACAGCCAAATTGTTGTATGCACGCCAGTCATTTGGATACATTTCGATGTACTTCTTGTAAATAGCTTCCTTGTCAGCACCTGTAGCAACCTGTGCTGCATAGAAGAGCTCTTCTTGTGAAAGAATATCTGGGTTGTTCTTAGCTACGTCAACATACTGCTCATCTGTACGCTCAACGCTCTTGAATTTAGCCTGAATTTCTGCACGACGCAGTTTTGGAAGAATGTCTTTCTTGAGTACTTCATAAACTTCTGCCATCTTCTTGATTTCCTGCTCACGTACATTAGGATCAGAGTACATCTGCAATACACGCAGGATCAAGTCTTTGTCTTTAATGTTAGAATTCTCAACAAGAGCCTTGAAACCATCCCAGTCTTCATCTGGTGTAGTAGCACGCTGGATAGCGTTAGCAACATCGGCTTCTTTAACTTTCTTGAATTTCTTGGAAACAAAGCCAGTAGCTGTCTTACCACGGCCAATTACCAGATCATGGTTCAATGGTATTGGACCATCTGGAGAAGCATAACTAGCAATATCTACACCAAGAAGCTGAAGATTTGGATCTTCTTTGCACTTCTTGAATGTGTTTAGGAATGAGTCAACATCAGGCTTAACCTGCTCTTTAACTGGCAGATAAGACTGCTGAAGTGGATAATAAAGAACTAATTTTTTAGCAAGCTCACGTGGCTGTGGCTTAGCAATAGTAGGAACAACTGTGCTCATAGAGCCAAGCATCTTGCCATCAGCTGTCTTAACTACTGGATTATCAACCAACAAGCCCTTTGTAACAAGCTCTGGTGTGGTGATAATGCCGCTAGCTACAGTGATTTTAGCAAGCTCTAATTTCTTGCCATTAGCACCTTTGCTAACGTTCATACGTAGCTCGACGTGAGAGCGACGATAAATACTATTATAATCGAGTGTGTCTACATACTTGTAAGATCCACCCTCTTTGTAAGAGATCATTGGATTATTGTCCTTAACTTTCTCTCCCTGAAGAGTCTGGCTCTTGAAAGCTATCTCGCTCTCTTTGTCAATGTCAGAAACCAGATAAGGAGTGATTACAAGATAAGCCTGCTTGTTGAAGTACTTTGGAGGGAATGTTACGTTAATTGCCATTGGCACTTTGCCAGCGTGCATTTCTAATGGATTGGGTGTAACATTGTACTTAACGTTGCTGGCATCTTTTACCATTTTATTGACGCCGCAACCCCCCAAAGCGAAGATTAATACTACTGCCAAAAGCTGTAATGCTATTTTTTTCATAATGACTAAATGTTTATGGTTTTCAAAAATTAAAATTATTTCAAAAATTGTTAAATTCCAAAAACAAATGTAAAATTTATTTTTGATATTCAAAAGTTTTATAACACAAATTTGCATTAAAGTTTTACAAAATTCAAGCCCTTGCCGTATTCATTTTCGAAAATTATCTCCACCAACCGCCTGTAATCTGCTTTATTAGCCACAAAATCAATGTTATTAATATCAATTATAACAAAACGAAAATCTGTCTGCTCCTTAAAATACTCAAAATAACCTTTCTGTATTTTTTCCAGGTACTCGGGTTTTATATTTTGCTCATAAGAACGCCCACGTTTTTTTATATTATCTAATAACCGCGGAACCTCGACATGCAAATAAACATACAGATCTGGCCTTGGAATAGATTTATAAATAACAGAAAAAAAACGTCTATATAGCTGATATTCAGTATCATCCAGCGTATTTTTAGCAAAAATCAAAGATTTTGTAAAATAATAATCAGAAATTATGAAATCTTTAAAAAGGTCTAAATGTTGCAAGTCTTCTATTAGCTGCTGGTAACGGTCAATCAAAAAGGACATCTCCACCTGAAAAGCATAACGCTCTGGATTCTCATAAAAACGGGGCAAAAATGGGTTTTCTGCAAAACGCTCCAAAATAACCTTGGCGTTGAAGTCTCTGGCAAGCATATTTGTCAAGGAGGTCTTCCCTGCCCCGATATTCCCCTCTATTGCTATGAAATCATACTTTTTCATCTATCCCAGAATTTTTATTACAAAAAAAAGAATTTTAATATTATCACAAAAATTAATTTTTATATATCTTTATATTTTTTTATTTGATTAAATCACAAGTAATTAGCTTTATATGAAAAAAATATTAATTTCTTTGCTGTTTTTTTAAGTTTAGTTATCTTTTACGCATATTTAATTAAATTTAAACCCTTTGGCCATGCAATACATCCTAGCACTCGATCAAGGTACAAGCAGTAGCCGGGCAATTCTTTTTGACAGACTTTTTAATATCGTTGGTATAGAACAGCAAGAGTTTAAATCCTACTATCCCAAGCCAGGGTGGGTCGAACAAAATCCTTATGAAATATGGCAATCACAAATCAATGTTGCCAAAAAACTCATTAAAAAAACAGGTATATCACCTGATCAGATAAAAGGCATAGGAATAACCAATCAACGGGAAACTACAATTATCTGGGACAAAAAAACTGGTTCACCTATCTACAATGCTATTGTCTGGCAGGACAAACGCACTGCTGAATTCTGCCAACAGCTCAAGCAGACTCATTCACAGACAGTTCAATCAAAAACAGGTCTGCCCATAGATCCTTATTTCTCTGCAACAAAGATTCATTGGATACTCAACAATATTCCAGAGGCTAAAGATAAGGCCAGGAAGGGAGATCTACTTTTTGGCACAGTTGATACATGGCTAATATGGAACCTGACAGGAGGAAGATCACACGTAACAGACGTGACAAATGCTTCGCGCACCATGTTATATAATATATGTGATCTTGAGTGGGACAAAGATCTTCTTAATTTACTGCACATCCCGGACAATATATTGCCTCAAGTACTTGATTCCAGCGGCATTGTAGGTTATTCGGATAAGAAATTTTTTGACACAGAAATAC
>JALVRO010000105.1 GCA_027031265.1 Bacteroidales bacterium
GGGATAAATTTTTCGATCATTGACGATTATGCGCACAATCCCTCCAAGGTACGTGCAGCCATTGAGACAGCCCAGCATTTGGCAGGGCAGGTCATAGCATGGTTCCAGCCACATGGATTCGGCCCGCTGAAACTGTGGGGCGATGAGCTGGTGGGCGCTGTGGCAGCTTTGCTGCGTGACAAAGATATCTTTGTCATGTCGCCGACATATTATGCCGGCGGCACAGCGCCTAGGGATGTATGTGTGCGTGATTATATTGATAAGCTCCGTGCCAGGGGTAAGAATGCTTTTTTTCTGGAGCACCGTAAAGCCCTGCCAGACCTGATAAGAGAAAAAGCCCAGCCTCCGACAGTAGTGCTACTCATGGGAGCGCGTGATCCATTGCTTGATTATTTTGCTAATTATGTTAGTAACCAGGTGATTTACTTTGACGACCAGTTTTAGTTGTGTGATTTTTTCCAGGAGCCAGGATTGAGTGGGAAGCGCACGGTGATAAAGTGTGACTGTAAAGGCACAGCTTTGTTAAGCAAATTCTGGAAAGTGTAATCTATAATTACTTTGTGGTAACGTAGGCCCAGACCCAGTGATGGGAAGAAATTTATCCGCTGGGAGAATGTTGTACTCGAGTTGCTGGAAAAGTATTTTATTTTCTGGAAGTTGTAGAGTCCCAGGCGGACAAACAGCACATTATTAAAAATAAATTCTGAGCCCAACCCAGGCGAAAGGCTAAACACGCGTGTGCTAATAACTGCAGATGAGCGGTGTGCCCACTGGATGAATAGATCCAGTTCCTGCCTGAGAGTGAGCTTACCGCTAAGACGAAAGTCTCTACTGATGCCAGTAATTGTAGATGGAATGGCTATTTCTACACCATTGTGTGGTATTTGATTACCAGTGCTGTCGAACACAGCAATAGTGTGATCATCGAGGTTATAAAACCATGCTGTGAATGTACCCAGGGCATCATTAACCAGAAGACCTAAATGAAACTTGTGCCAATTGAAGCTCAGGCTAGCATCTATGCCAAATCCATAGCCATTTGCGAACTTACCCAGGTGACGGTAAATAAGTTTACTACGCACAGCATAGGATAGGCGTTTAGTCCTGCGGGCAAAGACCATAAACATGGCATAATCTTCGACAGAGAAATATGTTATCTGGTCCAGGTCAAAGCTGCCATTATTGTAAATGGACAATGTGTTGGGAATGTTGTCAATACCAAGTCTTACAGTGCCTAAGCCGAGGTAGGTTGTACTATCGTAGCGATATACGCCAAGGAGAAAATCATAGTTAGCCACATTTCCAAAATATTCACTGTGTGTAATGGCAAAATCAAAAGTATTGGATATTTTTGTAATGCTGGCAGGATTGTAGAAAAGAGCACCTGCTCCAGAGGATGAGGCAACCATGCTATTGCCCATCCCCACACCCCGGGCTGTGGCTCCTATTTGTAAAAAATCATTGCTATAACGGACAATTTGTGCGTTGATTGAAAAAAAAATTGTTATGAAAAACAATGTGAAAAATATCTTCCCAAATACATTGACATTGCTAAATCTTGTGTCTGGTGCCATTGGTATTATTTTCAGTTTTAAAGGTTATTTGATAAATGCAAGTTTAATGATTTTTCTTGGAGCTGTGTTTGATTTTTTTGATGGATTTGTAGCCCGGGCTCTCAAGACTGTTAATCCTATCGGCAAGGACCTGGATTCGCTAGCTGATATTGTGACATTTGGTTTGTTGCCTGGTTTTATTGTGTTTAATTATTTGGGTAATAGTGTTTTAGCTTATTCAGGGCTACTGATTGCTGTGCTGTCTGCTCTGCGTCTGGCTAAATTTAATAACGATCTTGAACAGAAAAAAATTTTTAAAGGTTTGCCCACCCCAGCACTTGCTATTTTTTTTGCGTCATTGGTGCTCTCTGACAAATTGCAAGGAGTAGTTTTACCCCACAGGGAAGTGGTTGTGGTAGCATTGGTTGTGGTGATGTCTTTGTTGCTGGTCATACCAATCAGGATGCTTTCTTTTAAGTTTGATGGGGATTATTCGTGGGCCCGGAACTGGAAGAAATATGTTTTCATAACTTTAGCAGTTGTTTTAGTCATTGTGCTTAAATGGTTTGGGCTGAGCATGGTGATTATTTTATATATTTTTTACTCTTTGGTGGTGTATAAATTTTGAAAATAAGCAGAAAAATTGTAGATTTAATAAAGGAATTGAGAGCGATTGATGGTTGATAAGTTTCTGAAATACTTGCAGTCAGAGAAAAGGTATTCGGACAATACGATAATGTCTTACCGCAGGGATTTAATGCAGTTTTATAGTTTTCATTCTGTGCCTACCTCTACTATTATCACTGACCATAGGAAAGTGAGATTCTGGATTGTGGATCTATTTGATCAGGGGCTGAGCCCGCGCAGCATAAGGCGGAAGATTTCGGCTCTCAGGAGTTTTTATAAATATCTGATTCGTCAGGGAGAGATTGATTTTTCGCCAATGGACAGAATTGTAATGCCCAAGGTCAGTAAGCCATTGCCTGTATTCATACCACAGAATCAGACTCAGAAATTACAGGGACAAAGAGAGTTTGAAGATTTTATCGATATCCGTGATTTTCTGGTGATCGAGATACTGTACTGGACGGGCATGCGTCGCAGTGAGTTGGCCAGGCTCAAGATTAGTGATATAGATTTTGTGGGTAAGCAGATTAAGGTATTGGGTAAAGGGCGGAAAGAGAGGTATATTCCCATTGAGCAGCCACTAATAGAGCTAATTGAGTGGTATGAGCAGATGAAAAAGGAATTTTTCGAAGGTGAGCAGTATGATAAGACATATTTGATTTTGTCCAACACAGGGCGCATGGCTTATCCTGAGTTAATTAACCGTGTGGTAAAAAATTTTTTGACAGAGCTTACTACTATTGAGAAAAAAAGTCCACACGTGCTCCGTCATACATTTGCCACACATTTGTTGAATAATGGTGCAGATATCAATGCTATAAAGGAGCTTCTGGGGCATAGTTCCCTGGCAGCCACAGAGGTTTACACACATAACAGTTTTGAAAAGCTAAAAAAAATATACAAACAGGCCCATCCGCGGGCCTAAAAAACTGGTAGCCTATGAAGATTAATATTTCATCACAGCACGTGAATCCTGAGGCCAGTCTTCAGGAATTTATCACAAAGAAGTTGTCCAAGCTGACACATTTTGACGAGAATCTTTCTGAAGTAGAGGTAGTACTGGATCTTGAGAAGGGGCGGGTTCCCAATTTTGACAGTAAGGTAATCAAGGTTAAAGTTTTTGGCCGAAATGGTGATTATTTTGCTGAGAAGAAGGCCTCAAGTTTTGAGGAGGCGACGTTGCAAGTAATTGATGCGCTGAAAAAACAGATACTTAGAGCGAAAGAGAGGCGTCATTAAATTTTTTTTAAGAAAAAATTGACTTTAAATTTTGCATAATTGAAAAAAGCTGCTATTTTTGCATACCGACTTGAGAGCTGATTCTCAAGTCGGTGTTCTTTGAAAAGCCAGTGTAGCTCAGCTGGTAGAGCAGCTGATTTGTAATCAGCAGGTCGGGGGTTCGAGTCCCTCCACTGGCTCTTATTAAGTCTGTTAGGGGGTGAAGGCGGGCGTAGCTCAGTTGGTAGAGCGTCAGCCTTCCAAGCTGAAGGTCGCGGGTTCGAGGCCCGTCGCCCGCTCTTTTTTTATTTGAGCCAATGTAGCTCAGTAGGTAGAGCACCACCTTGGTAAGGTGGGGGTCACGGGTTCAAGTCCCGTCATTGGCTCAAAGGTTTGGCAGGCTTAATAACAGGAGTTCATCAAGAGAGTGAGCTAAACTAAATTTTCAAATATTATAACTATGGCTAAAGAAAAATTTGTAAGAACCAAACCGCACGTTAATATTGGTACTATAGGCCACATTGACCATGGTAAGACTACTTTGACTGCTGCTATTACAAAGGTACTGGCAAAGAAAGGTACTGCTGAGTTCGTAGATTTCGACAAGATTGACAACGCTCCAGAAGAGAAAGAGCGTGGTATTACTATTAACACTGCTCACGTTGAGTATGAGACTGACAAGCGTCACTACGCACACATCGACTGCCCAGGTCATGCTGACTACATTAAGAACATGGTTACTGGTGCAGCCCAGATGGACGGTGCTATTCTGGTAGTTGCTGCTACTGATGGTCCTATGCCACAGACTCGTGAGCACGTTCTGTTAGCTCGTCAGGTGAACGTTCCAGCAATGGTAGTTTTCATCAACAAGGTTGACCTGGTTGATGATGAAGAGTTACTTGACCTGGTTGAGATGGAAGTACGTGACCTGCTGAGCTTCTATGAGTATGATGGTGACAATGTACCAGTTATCCGTGGTTCTGCACTTGGTGCTTTGAATGGTGAGCCACAGTGGGAGGAGAAAGTTATCGAACTTATGGACGCTGTTGATGAATACATTCCAGATCCAGTTCGTGACATTGACAAGCCATTCTTGATGCCTATCGAGGACGTATTCTCAATTACTGGTCGTGGTACTGTTGTTACAGGCCGTATCGAGCAGGGTATCATCCATACTGGTGACCCAGTAGAGATCGTAGGTCTTCGTAAAGATCCTAAGCCTCTGAAGTCTGTTGTTACAGGTGTTGAGATGTTCCGTAAGATTCTGGATGAAGGCCAGGCTGGTGACAACGTTGGTTTGCTCCTGCGTGGTATTGAGAAGACAGAGGTTAAGCGTGGTATGGTTGTAGCTGCTCCTGGCACAATTACTCCACATACAAAGTTCAAGGCACAGGTATACGTACTGAAGAAGGAAGAAGGTGGTCGTCACACTCCATTCCACAACAACTATCGTCCACAGTTCTACCTGCGTACACTTGACGTAACAGGTACTATCAAGCTTCCAGAGGGCGTAGAAATGGTGATGCCTGGTGACCACGTAGAGATCGAGGTCGAATTGATTTACCCAGTAGCTCTGAACGAAGGTTTACGTTTCGCTATTCGTGAGGGTGGCCGTACAGTAGGTGCTGGTCAGATTATCAAGATCGTTGAGTAATCATTATATAGGGCTTCTCTTGTGGGAGGAGCCCCTTATGCAGACACGGGAGTAGCTCAGTTGGTAGAGCAGCGGACTCCAAATCCGCAGGTCGGGTGTTCGAGCCGCCCCTCCCGTGCTATTTTTTTCTAATTTTTTTGTGCAAAAAATAAGTTGGGGACAATGCGTAAGTTTATTGCTTATTTGAAGGACGTTTATAATGAAATGATCCACAAGGTCACATGGCCTACTTTTGACGAGTTGCAGATTCAGGCATTGGTTGTCTTAATTGCCACAGTCATTTTAGCACTTATTATTTTGGTGATGGATGTTACTTTCAAGGGCTTAATGAATCTGATTTATAGCTTATTTTAAATTTTTGAGTTTATGAGCGACGAGAAAAATACTACACAGGATAACCAGCAGGAAGTTGAGAAAAAGTGGTATGTTCTGAGAGCTATAAGTGGCAAGGAGAAGCGTGTGAAGGAATATATTGAGATAGAGCTCTCAAAGAATCCGGTGCTGCGGGAATATATAGGCCGTGTTCTTATACCTACTGAAAAAGTTGTACAATTCCGTAAGGGCAAGAAGATTGTAAAGGAACGCAACTTTTTCCCGGGGTATGTACTGGTGGAAGCAGCCCTTGTAGGAGAAGTAGAGCATTTCTTGCGCAATGTTCCTAATGTGGTAAGTTTTGTTGGCGAGGATAAGGGCAAGCGTCCTGTTCCTTTGCGTGATAGTGAGGCCCGCAGGATACTGAGCAGGGCTGACC
>JALVRO010000106.1:0-899 GCA_027031265.1 Bacteroidales bacterium
CACACACACATGCATGCACACACAAACACATATATCTCCATCTGTATATTTCCAGATGATTTAATAGTGACATTATTGTTCTATTTATATTAGGCATCAAGTTTTCCTACAGTTGTTGTTTATGTAATGGACACAGTACGCAGCGTGAACCCTGTGACCTTTATGTCAAACATGCTGTATGCTTGTAGCATACTGTACAAGACAAGACTACCATTTGTCATTGTAATGAACAAGGTAATTATTGCCATGTAGTAGTCTTATTATATCATATGTATTATTAACATAATTATTAATGTATTTTATTCTATGTTCTTATTACAGTAGCCCCTGTGATTTTGTTTGGAGCCTACTTCAAGAGTTTTAATGCACACATTTTAGCACTAACAGTACACTATAAATGAAAATGAATACATCAGGCCTACCTTTTCCTTCTGATCCAGGCATACTTCCAGTTCTACACAGACCTGCTCATAGACTTAAAGCTTGGAGCTTACATTAGGTTAAAAACAAAATCACAACAGATGGCAGCACATGTCCATTTCAATGGCAGAAAGAAATGTTTTATTTTCTCTGTCCTGCCCCACTGTTATAGGTAAAAATCTGAAACATTACTGTCCCTGTCCATGTTAGGCATGTGTCCTGATCTCTATCGGTGTTATAATGGGAAATCCTGTCTAAAAAATCATTCATATGCAAACATGTCTTTCAACTGTGGGTGACCCATCATTCTGATTAGTGCAAAAGCCAGGGACTACTGTATTTGGATAATGTCAAAGCACAACTACTGGACACTGCAGTAGGAATGTAGGTAAATGTTTGCCTTATGTTTTCATATCACCTGGAAGAAGAAGCATAAAACAGTAATATTTATTTTAAATAATTCAGACAGACATTGTTGA
>JALVRO010000106.1:909-1802 GCA_027031265.1 Bacteroidales bacterium
ATATTTTAGAGGGTAAGCATGACTTACAAATGGGTATATATGGTATTGTATGGCTAAGTTATTCTTCTAACATCTGTTTCAGGCATCAACTTTCCCAACAGTTGTTGTTTACATAATGGATACTGTGCGTAGTATGAACCCAGTCACGTTTATGTCTAACATGCTGTATGCATGTAGCATTCTCTACAAAACAAGGCTTCCATTTGTCATTGTAATGAACAAGGTGATTACTGCTAAACACAAAACTTGTAACATTGTTGTGGCATTTGAAGTTTGTTATCAGCAAACTGTACTTCATTACTGATAACATTTAAGTGAGATTGAAGAAATTAAAGTAATATATATATGAGAGCTTACCAAACACTGACTTTATTTGATGTGTCTTCCATATCACAAATACTTTTGGTATTAAATGATATTACTCTCTTTCAGACAGACATTGTTGATCACAGTTTTGCTGTTGAATGGATGCAGGATTTTGAAGTTTTCCATGATGCACTGGAACAAGAGAAGTCTTTTGTATCAAACTTGACAAAGTCTATGAGCTTGGTTCTAGAGGAATTCTACAATCATCTTAAGGTAATCAAGTTTAGATCAAGTGTTGCTTAACTGACTAGGAGTTACCCTTTTCTGTGGTTGATGTAAGCAGTAGACTGGAGTGTAGTAATTTTGTTTATGTAATAAGATATTTGCTTTATCTGAACTGTAACTATATGAAATGTGTAGAGTGTATTATAATGCTGATGTGGTAAGTATTTTGAAATTTGCCAAAATTAAAAGTTTATTTAATGCCAGGAAGTGATAAATATTTTCAAGATGTAAGAATTGCAATAAGTTTATTTTTTATAATGATTGTAGCAATGCTTATTTTACATTTAGATGTAGTTCTTGGT
>JALVRO010000107.1 GCA_027031265.1 Bacteroidales bacterium
TAAGTGTCTATCTGGACCATCAGGCTAACGCGGCATAGGATGACTGAAAGATCGGAAAGGAAAAAGTTGTCTTGACAAATGGGGGCAGTTTAGGTACAAAAGCATGAATAATACTTTTATATTTTGTTTTGTATAGGATATATAAATATGATACTACAACCATATATAAAATATAGAAGTGACATCGATGGTCTCAGAGCCATAGCAGTTTTAAGTGTAATTCTTTTTCACATTAACAAAAGTTTGCTACCAGGTGGATTTCTAGGTGTTGATATCTTTTTTGTAATTTCCGGATATTTGATTACGCTTATTCTGATAAAAGAGGTCGACAAAACAGGAAAGATTAATATTGTAAATTTTTATAAGCGTCGTGTAAAAAGAATTCTTCCCGCTCTGTTCTTTATACTAATACCTACATATATTGCTGGTTTTCTTTTTATGGCTCCAGATGATCTTTTGAACTTATCTAAATCTATGATTTGGTCTATTTTTTCAGCTGCAAATATATATTTTTACTCCTTTATTGATACTGGGTATTTTGCAGCAGGAAGCAGTGATATTCCTCTTTTGCACCTATGGTCACTTGGAGTAGAAGAACAGTTCTATATTTTTTGGCCATTTGCCGTACTGCTCCTTATGAAATATATCAGCACGATAAAAAAACGACTAAGCGTTGCCATTGTATTGTTTATGGCATCTCTGGCCTGGGCACAATTAACAGTTGTTACAGATCATTCTTTTGCCTATTATATGCTCATCACCCGTGCCTGGGAACTCCTGGCCGGGGCAATCATAGCATTCTTGGTGCACTCCGGGTTCAGAACAAAAAGTATTATTAATGAGCTTATGGCATTAGTAGGATTGCTGGCAGTTATTTTGAGCTTGATATTTGTTACCGAATCAGATCCTGTTCCGGGCTTTGCGGCACTGCCGGTAATAATCGGGGCAGCACTCCTGATATTGTCTGGCGTGTCGCGCACAACATTTGTGGGGCATTCGCTTTCTCTAAGACCATTTGTGGCTATTGGTCTGGTGTCATATTCAGCTTATCTATGGCATTGGCCTATACTGGCTTTTTTGCGTTACGCACTTGTAGAGATAAACTTGAAAATAGCTATTGTTGTTATCGTTGCTACGTTTTTATTGGCAACAATAAGTTATTTCTTTATAGAATCTCCATTACGAAAGAATAATGTCAGTACTAAAAATGTGTTTCTTTGGTATTTTATTATTCCTGCTATCATTATCGTCATAGTATCGACAGTAACTTCTGTATTGATTAAGTATCAGAGCAAATTCCTTTTTCCTTGGGAAAAACTTGAACATATTCATTCTAATATTTTGCCATCTGGTTCATATGAATACAGCTGTAATTTTACTATATCACACAAAAATATATATGATGATAATCGATGTGTTTATCCTAAATACATTAAACATGCAAATGCATTTTTGATTGGAGATTCTAATGCTGCGCATTATCTTGGAATGCTTAGGGTTATTGCTAAAAACTATGGCTTTAGTATACAAAATGCGACAAGAACTGCATGTCCTTTGATTTTAGACGGAGAATTTAATTGGATAGACAAAAATAAACAAAAAGGATGTTCTTTATATAGGCATAGTATATTTAAAAGAGCTATTAAATTCGATACTGTAATTGTAGGTGTTAGTTGGAACTACTATTATAATAAGAAAGGTTTTAAAAAACGTTTTGAAAATACACTCAGTAAATTAGCTAAAAACATTAATCTTGTTATGATTGTAGGAAAAATTCCAATATTTCCAAAGT
>JALVRO010000108.1 GCA_027031265.1 Bacteroidales bacterium
GGAAAATACCTTACACTGACCAGGAAAAAGCGCATTGGCAGCGTGAAAAACGCCCCACAGGGCGAAGGAAACAGCAAAAAACCAGGGGACGGTACGGAGCATTCGGGCTGGCGGCCCGTGTTACCGAGGGACGGGTGAAATACAATCCCCTTTATATAGAGAGACGGCGCCAGCCTGCAGGGCGGCTTAGTCCAACAGACATTTATCTGCCATGCTGCGCACGGCAGATAAATGCTTAGATGTTAGAAGTAATAAGTTATGACAAATAAGCACAAAATAATAATAGATTTACTTGAGCTGCCGTATAGTAATTATGCGGACGAAGATCGTGAACGCGCAAGAGAAAAGCACATTAAAATATTGATGTCAGGTGTTAAATCATGGAATAAGTGGAGAGAGGATAACCCAGAGATAAGACCTGAGCTTTACATGACAAAAATCAAGGGCACCTTTTGTGGTGCAAATTTAAAATCTGTGAATTTTGAAGGGGCTATATTTGACCATTGTATTTTAGCCCAATCAAAAATGAAGGGCGCTAATTTGGCTAAATCATTTTTTGATGAGTGCAATATCCAGCAAGGTAATTTATCTGAAGCAATTCTTAGTTCATCGCATTTTCAAAATTGCAATTTAGCTTGGTGTGATTTCACTAAATCCAAACTCGATAGATCCAAATTTGTTAATTGCTATGCAATTAGATCAAAGTTTGATTATGCATCAGCTAATAATGCCGAATTAATAGGTATAAATCTATCAAGTGCCACAGCAAAAAACTTTGTTCTTGCTAAAGCGAGGATCGAAGATGTTGTTATCTATCGAGTGAGTTCAAACGGCATTGATTTGTCTAGCTCAACAATTACTACGACAGATTTCAATATTTGCTCGATGGATGGTGCAAACTTTTCTAATGCTATATTGAAATCGGTTTCATTACATGAATCTAATCTAACTAATGCTAATCTAGTAGATTGTAAAGGAATTATCTTTAGTAGCAATATAATAAGAAATGCAATATTAACCCCGCATTCATCTGATCCCTGGTCTGTGCTTAGATACACATATACAGGTCCGCGTCTTATATTCAATTTACTATTCTTCTTAGTTTTCCTATCGCCATACATAGCAAAATCTGTGTTTTGGCTTGGTGTGACTCGCTATCAATCCTATATATTAGATAATTGGACAATAAGTTCTAATGCAGATTCTTTAGGAGTTTATAGTAATTCGTTGTGCTTGAGTGATAAGTGCGATCACCTTCAAGTATGGGAGGTCATCCTTGGGCTTGATAAACCGCCGCTATTTTGGATAACAGCCTTAATTTTAATTTACTACAACTTCCAAAAATTCATTCTTACAATGATAGTATCACCACTTAGAGATGAAGAAGAGCGATCCGGGGTAGTTCCTTCTTATTATTCAGGTATAAATACTACGAGCCTTTTATCAGTAAAACAATTACCAATCCTTGTTTCAAGGTTTATGAGGTCTTATTATTGGATGTACAGAATACATCAATTTATCTCGCCTCTGTTCTGGCTCGGTATCATTATATTTTTATTGCACACACTAGATTGGCTTAGTATGTATGTTTATGTTCCAGAGCAGTAAACTTCTAACAAGGGGCTTCAGGGGACGCTCCGCTACGCTACGCGCCCCTGAGCCGGTGTTTGTCAAGATACTTGTCACTTTTTTACGCAACCAGCTCTCTAATTTCGGCCTCGTCCTGCGGTTCGTCATCACGCGCCGGATTGAGCCAGACAACATTCTTTCTGCTCCAGTCCCGGGTCG
>JALVRO010000109.1 GCA_027031265.1 Bacteroidales bacterium
CTCCAATAGCTCCTAAGAATGGCAAGAGGGTAGCTGTAATAGGTGCAGGTCCAGCAGGTCTTACGGTAGCTTATTACTTGGCACTGAGAGGCTTTGATGTAGAGGTCTATGAGCGTAACTCACGCGCTGGTGGTATGACCATGTATGGCATTCCAAAATACCGTTTGCCTCTGGATAGTCTGGACAAGCAGGTTCAGTATATGGAGAAAGTTGGAGTTAAGTTTCATTTCAACACAGAGATAGGAAAAGATGTTAAATTTGAAGATCTGTACAATAACTTTGACGCAGTATTTGTAGGCGTAGGTCTGCAAGATGCATGGAAGCTTGGCGTAGAAGGTGAAGAGCTCAAAGGCGTTTGGGGCGCAATTCACTTCCTGCGCAGGATTAACGAAGGCGAGAGAATAGACGTTGGCGATCGTGTAGTAGTGGTAGGTGGTGGTAACACAGCCATTGACGCAGCACGTGTATCACGTCGTCTAGGAGCAGAAGTAATTATGCTTTATCGTCGCCGTAAGCAGGATATGCCAGCAGACTGGGAAGAAATAGAAGATGCAGAGGCAGAAGGTGTACAGATATGGCCACAGGGATTACCAGTCAAGGTTATAGGAGACGAACAGGGTAAGGTCAAAGCCTTGCGTTATATCAAGACCAAGATGGTGCCAAATCCACAAGGTGGCCGTCCAAAGCCAGTACCAATCGAAGGAAGTGAGGAGGATATCCAATGTTCAACAGTTATTGCAGCTATTGGTCAGGATGCAGATTATAGCCTGTTCCCGGAGTCCTACCGCGAAAAGATCGAGTTTAACCGTGGTCGAATCGTGGTTAACGAGTGGGGCCAGACCGGTGATCCCAAAATCTTCGCAGGTGGTGATGCTGTTAACCGTGTGGCAGATGCTATTAGCGCTATTGCTGATGGTTATCGTGCCGTTAAGGGCATTGTGCGTTATCTGCTTGGTGAAGAAGCCCTGAAACATAAGTAATCTTTAGTTAGATATATCGTTTGAAAAGGGAGGCACATATTGTGCCTCCCTTTTTGTTTTATTAATGTGATAAATATCAACCGGGAAACGGAAAAGATTTTATGTTTTTGAATTATTACTAAAAGATAACTTTTTATTTATGAGTATTTTATAAGAAATTTTTGTATTTTTTAAAATTGAAAAGAAAAAATTTTCTATTATGAAGAGGGGACTTGTTTTTCTTCTTGTTTCTATGTTTTTTTATACAATAGCAATATCTCAGCAGCCACAAAATTTATCTTATAGCAGATGGCTGCCCCAGGCTCTTTTAGGTATTTATGGTGATGGACAGTCTGTGAAATATCAAGATGGGGCCCAGGTATGGAAATTAGATTCTATGGTGATGTATATTCACAAGTCTTATGGAAAGATGGGCTATTATTCAAAAGCGATAGTACTGCGATATGACAGATATTGGAATGCTACTTCAGAGCTTTATTATCATTTTGATACTATTAGTTCACAATGGGTTAAGATAGATACATTGATTTTAGAATTTTATGATCGAAAAAAACTCAGGTCAATACTTGAATATCCACTTGTGAGAGATAGTAATCATTGGGGGGATACATGTTATTATTTAGAAAAGACAGAAAATGGGCAGGTTATTTCTTATTTGTACAGATTTTTTGACGTAAAATCAGATAGCTTCTTATTGGGTGATAAATATGTTTGTAAGCTTGATGAAAAAGGCCATTGCATTGAGAAGACAAAGTTTGGCTGGGACAGGGTAAATCAGGTATGGGTTCCTCTTTCTCGCTACTTTTAT
>JALVRO010000110.1 GCA_027031265.1 Bacteroidales bacterium
GCCAGGAGTCCCTGAAGAGCTGAATTAAGCACAAACGGTCTCATTATAAACCAGTCTGAGGCTCCTACCAGCTGCATGGTTTTTATTTCCTGGCGCTTGGAATATATCAGCAGCCGAATAGTATTGTTAATCAAGGCCATTGCTATAACAAAAAGTAAAAACGTAATCACACCAAGCACAGAGCTCACCAGGCTAATATTATCATTAAGCTGGTAAATCAAATCTTTGTTATAAAAAACATCATCCACTATATCGCTAGCTATCAGACGATTACCAATAACTTGAAGGGAATCGTAAGATGTGTATTGTGGGTTGAGGTAAAGATTGATAACAGGAGGCAAAGGATTGTAGTCTAGAAGGTCAACGATGTCGCTCCCAATATAAGACTTCATTTCCTCCAGTGCCTGCTGACGGGAAATATATTCTGTAAAATTGGTAAAAGGCTCAGCATCCAGCTGTTTCTGAAAAAGCAGAATCTTGGACTCATTAACACCAGGGTTAATGAGAATGGTCAGCTGAATACTCTGGCGTGCCGACCGCATCAAATGCTTGACATTAAACACCAAAAGCATTAGCACACCTATCAGTATGAGAACCAAAGTTATACTAATGGACGAGACGATATAAGCATTTATTATTCTAAGCCTTTTTTTCGATTGCGACATAGCAAAAGTATTTAACTCAAAGACAAATGTAATAAGATTCTCGCTCCTTTAAAAAAATAAAAAAGTATTTAAAATTCAGAAGAAAAACGACCAAACTCTATACATTTGCACACCAATCAAAAAGCATTTCAAAATGAAAAAAATAGGCGCAGAGTTAATCCTTCCTGTCGAAGGAGAGCCAATCCGCAATGGAGTCATAGTTATTAATGGCAAAAGTGAAATAATTGATATACAGAGAGAAAGCAAAAATATAAAATCATCGGATGTACAATATTATGAAGGAGTGATTGTACCTGGCTTTGTTAACACACATAATCATCTAGAATACTCTTATGTCAAAGGATTGATCGAACCCGGACAGGGACTACCTGGTTTTATCCGTTCTATTGTAAAAATCAAGCAGAATATCCCAGCAGATAAAGCCGCCATTGAGAGGGCAGATAAAGAAATGTATGAGCTGGGAACAGTAGCAGTCGGAGATCAAACCAACACATTGATAACCAAAGAAATTAAATCTCGCTCAAAAATATATTACCACTCTTTTATCGAGGTCTATGAAGCTATAGGCGAAATAAATAGTGCAGAGACAGACTTCCAACATGCAAAGACTTATCTGGCATCTTATGATTACCAGGGCTCTATCACTCCGCATGCTCCTTATTCTGTGGGTCCAGAGCTTCTGAAACTAATAGCCGAAGAAGCCTTTATCAAGAGAACACCTGTTTCTATACACAACCAGGAGACTGAGAGTGAGCTAGATATGTTTATGTATGGCAAGGGCGAGCTCTTTGAATTCTTCCGTAACATGCTCAAACCACAGTCATGGATACCATCTGGTACTTCATCGCTGGAATGGTACCTCCCATTTTTCCGTGGTTCCCACAATTTGCTCTTAATACACAACACATACACCCAACCCAAGGATATAATGTTTGCCATGAACATGCACACACGCCTTTTCTGGAGTATGTGTCCTGGTTCTAATCTATACATAGAGAATCGTTTGCCACATATTCCATGGTTCCAGAAAATGGGGTGCACAATATGTCTGGGCACAGACAGCTATGCTAGTAATACTAGCCTTAGCATACTTCGAGAAATGCAGATATTACAAGAAAACTTTGAGATTGAGTTCAAAGAGCTTCTACAGTGGGCTACCATAAACGGCGCCCGGGCTCTAGACATTGACCACATATTCGGTTCAATAAAACCAGGCAAAAGACCTGGATTGGTATTACTCAGAGGCATGGACCTTGACCAGCTTATCATAACACCAGAGACAGACATAATAAGGCTAGCTTAAAGATAAGAAGTAAAGAATCATCAACAGGAAGGCTAATAATTTGACCAACTTTTTGAGCAATGTAAAAGTAAAAATTTTTTAACACAATAACAAGGCACATGTTATTAAAACACTATAATTCAATTCATTTCAATTAGGTTAATTTGTCATAAAACATTATTTTTGAGCGATAAAAACATAAAAATAGAATAAACAATGAAAAAGGCTATTAATGCGATTCTGGGGCTATTGCTTTTGCCAACACTCACGTTTGCAAGCGAAGCAGATTTGATTATCCCGGATCTGGGTGACCACAGAAAACTTCTTTACTGGGGTTTTGCCATCACCATCCTGGGAATGCTTTTTGGTTTATATCAGTTTCTGAAAGTTAAGAAACTCCCTGCTTTCAAGTCAATGAAGGAAGTGGGAAGCGTGATTTATTCTACCTGTAAGACCTATCTTATCCAGCAAGGTAAATTCCTCCTAGTACTTTTTGCTTTCATTGCTGTAGTAGCTGGTTTTTATTTTGGCTATTTAAAGGAGATGGGGCTGCTTCAGGTACTAATGATTATAGGCTGGACCGTTGTAGGTATCCTCGGTTCATATAGTGTTGCGTGGTTTGGTATCAGAATGAACACCCTGGCTAATGCACGTATGTCATTTGCTTCTCTTGAAGGCAAGCCAACAAAACTCACAGATATACCCCTGAATGCAGGTATGAGTATTGGTTTGATGTTAGTTAGTATTGAGCTTACCCTGATGCTTATTATCCTGCTTTTCGTTCCAGGTAAATATGCGGGTGCAACATTTATAGGTTTTGCTATAGGTGAATCTCTGGGTGCCAGCGCTTTGCGTATTGCAGGTGGTATCTTTACAAAGATTGCAGATATTGCTTCTGATTTGATGAAAGTTGTGTTCAAAATCGGAGAAGACGATCCTCGTAACCCAGGAGTTATTGCCGACTGTACTGGTGACAACGCAGGTGACTCTGTAGGTCCAACAGCTGATGGTTTCGAGACTTATGGTGTGACCGGCGTGGCTTTGATCACATTTATTGTTCTGGCTGTTAAAGATCCTGCTATGCAGGCTAAGCTACTGACCTGGGTATTTGTTATACGTGTTATGATGATTATCACATCTGTTCTCTCTTTCTGGTTAAATAAATGGATAACCAACACCCTGTACAAAGGGAAAGCAGAAGACTATGACTTTGAGAAGCCTTTGACCAACCTGGTATGGTTGACGTCAATTATCTCCATCTTGTCCACATATCTGGTAAGTTATCTGATGCTCGGCCACCAGGATAATCTGTGGATATTACTCTCGACAATCATGAGTGCCGGCACACTGGGTGCTGCTTTGATACCAGAATTTACCAAGTTCTTCACATCTCCTAAAAGCAAGCATGTACTGGAGGTTGTACAATCTTCACGCGAAGGTGGTGCTTCGCTGAACATACTCTCTGGTTTTGTTGCAGGTAACTTCAGTGCTTTCTGGCAGGGTATTGTATTCTTTATCCTGATGCTTATTGCTTACGTTGCTAGCCAGTTCGGCCTTGGTCATTTCATGAGCTATGAGACAATCTTTGCCTTTGGTCTGGTGGCCTTTGGTATGCTGGGTATGGGTCCAGTGACTATTGCAGTAGACAGCTATGGTCCTGTAACAGACAATGCCCAGTCCGTTTATGAGCTATCACTGATAGAAGATGACCCAGATGCAAAAGAAAAGATAAAAGAAGAATTCGGGTTTGAGCCAAACTTTGAAATTGCAAAGCACTTGCTCGAGGCTAATGACGGTGCAGGTAATACATTCAAGGCAACAGCCAAGCCTGTGCTCATTGGTACTGCTGTTGTGGGCGCTACCACGATGATTTTCTCTTTGATTCTTGTGATTCGTAACACACTGGGTATTCAGCCAGAAGGTATTTTAAGCATCCTCAACCCATACACAATTCTTGGGTTCTTGCTCGGTGGTGCTGTAATTTACTGGTTCACAGGAGCATCTACACAAGCTGTAGTTGCTGGTGCATACAAGGCAGTAGAGTTTATCAAACGTCACATTAACCTTGATCCTAATGCTCCTAAGAAGGCATCTCCTGAAAACTCTAATAAAGTAGTACACATCTGTACTGTTTATGCACAGAAAGGTATGATTAACATCTTCCTTGCCCTGTTCTCATTCGCTCTGGGTTTCGCATTCCTCTCATCACCTACATGGACTAATGATGCTGTGTCATTCTTCGTCAGCTATCTAATTTCTATTGCATTCTTTGGCTTATTCCAGGCTGTATTCATGGCTAATGCAGGTGGAGCATGGGACAATGCAAAGAAAGTTGTAGAGGTTGACCTGAAAGAAAAGGGAACAGACCTACATGCCGCTACTGTTATTGGTGACACTGTAGGTGATCCGTTCAAAGACACTTCTTCCGTATCACTGAACCCGATTATCAAATTCACCACACTCTTTGGCTTGCTGGCTATGGAGATTGCTATTGCAGATAAATTCCAGGCTGTTTCTCCATATATCGGTGGTGTGTTCTTCGTCATGGCACTGTACTTTGTATGGCGCACATTCTACAAGATGAGAATCAGCGACACAGTAGAGGCTAACAAAGAGAAATAATATTAGAGTTTATCTGAATGTTAAAAGAGCGGCGCCCTTGTGAGGCGCCGCTCTTTTTTTGTTTTTTTGCTTCGCAAAATGTCTCGCATTCCCATACAAGACCATTTTGAGGGACAAGCCAATGGCTCTAAATAAATTCCTTTTAACCTTGAATCTCCATGCAAGGCAACATTAAGGTCAACCCTAATGGCTTTCTAATGGAATTTCTTAATAAATCAGGCATTGCCATGTTTTACCATATCCACAAAATTTTCATAAATTACCATAAAATTAATCGACAAAAAATTTAACAATGGCAAATTAATATACACAAATCTATATTCAATATGTATTTGCAGTAAAATATCGCCAAGGTTTACTAAAACCCAATGATAAAAAATTACATAAATATATTTCAGGAATCGTTGCTAATCGCAAATCAAAAATACTGGCTATAAACAATATGGAGGATCATATACACATTCTAATTTCACAACATCCAAGCTATTCGGTCAGTAAAATGGCACAAGAAATAAAAAATAACTCTTCTAAAATGATTAATGAACAGTACCGATTGCCACATAAATTTGCATGGCAAAGAGGTTATAGTGCATTTAGCTATGCCAAATCACAAATACAATCTGTAAAACATTACATTTTCAATCAACAAAAACATCACAGTAAACACTCTTTCAAAGCAGAATACCTAAAATTGTTAGAAACATTTGATATTGAATTTGATGAAAAATATCTTTTTGACTTTTTTGATTAGATGGGTCGCATTGCCATGCAACGCCAATAGAAGTTCAAGCCTAACAGCTTACCCTTTTCCCTTAGCGACACTTAGCGCTGCAAGACGCACTCGCTGAGAACAGGAAAACTCAGAGCCTAATACGCATCAACGTCTTGTGCCGAGTCGGTATCATCGCATGACTGCCTATGGGCACGACAAAAAATCACAGCCTTATCGCTTCAAATCTGTATTCGTCACTATACTCGTCGAGCACTCGCTCCAGGACATAGCGCATATTTTTCTCAGCCTTGAGGCTATCGTGGAAAACAATAATCTTACCCTGCCCGATGCGTCTACGCACAAGGTTATAACAACGCTGCGGACTAATACGCGCTTCATAGTCACAGCTTATGACAGACCACAGGACAATCTTCAGTCCCATTTGTTGTATAGCGCGGGCCTGGTCCAGGCGAATACGACCATAAGGCGGACGAAAGAGATTACTTTCCTTTGGCAATAATTCTTGAGCCTTGCGCACGCTCTGCAGATATGTTTGCAGGCCTGTACGGAAGCCTTTTTCATGATTATATGTATGGTTACCAACACTATGACCTTCTTGTGCTATGGCCTTAACAAGTAAAGGGTATCTGGACATATTATTTCCTATCATAAAAAAAGAAGCCCTGGCATTATAACGGTCCAGAGTCCTGAGAATCCACTCCGTTACACGTGGGGTAGGACCATCATCAAAGGTGAGGTATAAAGTATTGTTTGCTCCATTCAGATGATACACAAAGTCTGGGTTGTGATAATAAATCTTTGCCCATCTCATACTGTCGGCAACAAATCCGCAAAAATCCATGTGAACAATTGATTTTTATTAATCTAAGACTTACATTTGTTCAAAACATTGGTTATGACAAAAAAACAACTTTTTTTCGTAATATTCATTTTCAGTCTTATGTCATGCAAGACCACCTATTTTCCAACGTCAAATCATACACCTTTATTTTCCGAGAAAGGACGAGTTGATATTTCTCTGGGAATAAGCAAGTTTGGATACGAACTACAGCCTGCTTATTCAATTTCGAAAACGATTGCATTGCAGAGTAACCTTCTTTACATCTGGCAGATGACAGATACATCTGGTTTTGCAACACGATATGGGGAACTAGCCGCAGGATTCAATGGAAAGACAAAAAAATTCCTGTACGAAATATATGGAGGTTACGGTATTGGGAGAAACTACTTTCAAAGCACAGCTATGAATACTGTTAGGGTTAATAAATTATTTGTCCAGCCAGCCATTGGCCGGAAAGATGACTTCTTTCTCATTAGTGGCAGTACAAAACTTGGTCTAATCCGCCTGGCAGGCAATGGACAGACAAGCTTTTCTCCTGTCATAGAGCCCAATGCCCATCTGCGTATAGGCTATAAAAACATTTTTTTCTACACAACTCTTGGACTATCCTATCTCCCTTTGGGGTCAGATTTTATTGACCGGCACCTGAGATTTATTTTCTCTGCAGGCTTGAGCTTCAAATTTTAACCACTATTTTTGTTAACTTTGCTAATAAAGACTTGATTAACCACATAAAAATCACGGCCATGGAAATCTATAAAACCAGACAGGAAGCCAACCAACGAATCAATGATCTAAAAAAACAGGGCAAAACTATAGGTTTTGTTCCTACCATGGGTGCTTTGCACGAAGGGCACCTCTCATTGATACGCTGCTCAAAAAAAGACAATGACATAACCGCTGTAAGCATTTTTGTTAATCCCACACAATTCAACGATCCTAGAGACCTGGAGCGTTATCCACGTATGCTTGACAAAGACATTGAAAAACTGGAGGCAGAAGGAGTTGACATTCTCTTTGCTCCAGACGAAAAAGAAATGTATCCCGAACCTGATACACGACAATTTGACTTTGGTCATCTGGATAAAATTCTGGAAGGCAAGCACCGCCCAGGACATTTCAACGGGGTAGCACAGGTGGTAAGCAAGCTTTTTGAAATTATACCCGCAACAAGGGCTTATTTTGGAAAAAAAGATTACCAGCAATATCTAATCATTCGCGAGCTTGTCCGTCGTTATATGCCAGATCTGGACATCGAAATCATACCTTGCCCCATTGTGCGCGAGAAAGATGGTCTGGCAATGAGCTCCAGAAATTTACTCCTAACACCAGAACAGAGAAGAAGTGCTGCCCTTATCTCCCAGACTTTATTCAGAGCCAGGGAACTGACAGATCTCATGACCGTTGACGAGCTAAAACAATTTGTAATCGACACAATTAATCAGAGTCCGCACCTAAGAGTCGAATACTTTGAAATTGCAGACGCTGAGACACTTTTGCCTATTGAGAGCTGGGACGAAACAGACAGAAAGATTGGGCTTATAGCAGTCTATTGTGGAGAAATAAGGCTGATTGACAATATTGAATTTAACTAATTTTTAATAGATTTGCACACTAATTTTTTGTAAATTCTTATTGCTAAAAACCCATGGCTATGTATATAGAAGTCCTGAAATCCAAGATACACCGCGTACGTGTCACAGAAGCAGACCTGAATTATGTCGGCAGCATAACTATTGACCAGGACCTGATGGACGCAGCAGGCATCATAGAAGGTGAAAAAGTACAGGTATTGAACATCAACAACGGTGAGCGCTTCGAAACTTATGTTATCAAAGGCCGTCGTGGTAGTGGGGAAATATGCCTCAACGGACCCGCTGCTCGTAAAGCTCAAGTTGGTGACATTGTTATAATAGTAGCTTATGCATGGATGACTCCCGAAGAAGCCCGTAACTTCAAACCCAAAGTAATCTTCCCGGACGAGAAGACCAACAGACTCAAAAACTAAAAATAGACACAGGGAGATGGTCTGTTCAGACTACAAAAAGCGGGGCTGGCCCCAAGGGTAGCCCCACTTTTTATTTGGGCTGTAGAGCTATCATTTTTATTATGTACAAAAATAAAACAATCTAAATCCTTTGCCCTACAAGGTCCTTTCTGCACGCTTGCTAGGGAAGAGAGGGGTTACATTAGCACATATTCAACTGAGAATTGGCAAGAGAGATTGTTTGATCATATCTGCACAACGTTGAAAAAAGTTTTTACATTAAATATTACCTGGCTAATGAAGCAATCGCCTATCACACACAACCCCAAACAATTAGAATAATCCTGCTGAGGGAGATTGCGGGTCAAATTTAAGTCTCTCTACCCTTGAGCTATGAAAAAAGAGGCTGCCTTCGTGGCAGCCTCTTTTGCTGTATCTAGTACTTAGGATTTTGCTTTTGCACAAATACAGGAGCTCGTGGAGCTGCCGGGAGTCGAACCCGGGTCCGGCCAGACGGCCAGCCTGCCATCTACACGCTTAGCCCCGATATTGTATCTCGGAAGTGGGTAATGCCTCGGGACCGGGCTCCCACTCCCAGAGCCAGGATTAAGCTACCCAGACAAGCCCTGGCTACCTGCCTGGGGGACCGTTTTTTTACTGACACCCCATTGTCCGGCCGGGTAAACGGTCCAGGAAAACCAGCCAGACGGGGTGCTCGCTCTGCCCGCCTCCGGCGGCGCAGCTATGGCCTAATTAGGCAGCGAGAGCGTAAGAAGTGTTGTTGGCACTTATTGGGTTGTAGCGATTGTTAACGGGGTTACGCTACCTCCCCGGCGTGCAGGCAGACCAGCCTATCTGCCGTCAATACCACGTCAGCCCCAGAAAGAACCCTTTTCCACTTTTTATACGCTCCATACATCATGGGGTTGCAAATTTAATTTATTTTTGTAAAAAAGTCAAATTCACTAATTTTGGTAAATTCGTTAAAACACAAAAACTTGCTGAAATGGGTAAAGTAAAAATCGGACTACTAAAAGAGACTAAAACTCCTCCAGATTGGCGCGCAGCTCTCACTCCTAACACAGCCAGAAAACTTCTGGAAATGTTCCCAGAGATTGAAGTTTACATCCAACCTAGCGAGATTCGTGGGTTTAAAGACAAAGAATATGCAGCCCAGGGACTACCATTGAAAGAAGACCTCAGTGATTGCGATATCCTCCTGGGTGTCAAAGAAGTAAAGATTGACACACTTATACCTAACAAGACTTACATGTTCTTCGCACACGTAGCAAAAAAACAGGAGCACAACAAACCACTACTGAAAGCTATTCTGGAAAAAGGCATAACACTCATTGACTACGAATACCTCACAGACAAAGAAGGTCACCGTCTGGTGGCATTTGGCTACTGGGCAGGTGTAGTAGGTGCTTACAATGGCATGCGTGCATGGGGCAAACGCTTCAATGAATTTGACCTACCACCGGCACATACCTTCAAGAGTAAAAACGAGATGTATCAGTACATCCGCCAAAACGCCAGGATAACAAAGCCGTTTAAAATCGTCATCACTGGCGGCGGTCGTGTAGCGCATGGTGCTATGGAGACTTTGCGTAACTTTGGCATAAAAGAGGTCATACCCGAAGAATTTCTTATTAATAAGTATGACTACCCTGTCTTTACACGTCTGGACCCTTGCCATTATGTGCGTCACAAACAGGGACGGGAGTTTGAATTGAAGTACTTCTTCACACATCCACAGGAGTTTGAATCAACATTCCTTCCATACACCTTCATAGCAGACATGTATATTGCAGCCCATTTCTGGGATCCAAGATCTCCTAAATTTTTTACAGCAGAGGATACACGTAACCCCCGCTTTAACATTAAAGTGGTAGCAGATATTAGCTGCGATGTAGATGATGGACCTGTAGGCACAACACTGCGTGCCTCGACAATTGGCGAACCATTCTATGACTTTAACCCAGAGACTGGCACTGAGAAACCTGCTTTTAGTAGCGACAAAAATATAACTGTTATGGCTGTTGATAACTTACCTGGCGAACTTCCCCGTGATTCGAGTGAAGCCTTTAGTTCTGTGCTTGTCGAAAAAGTCTTCCCTTACCTCCTGGGCGAAGATAGTGAGGGAGTAATAAAAAGAGCTACAATTGCAAAAGATGGTCAGCTAACAGAAAGATTTAAATATCTTGAGGACTGGGTTAATAGCTGATTAAATCAAACAATAAAATATTCCAATCAAGAAAAGGGCGCCGCCAAAAGCGTGCGCCCTTTTTAGTGCAGGGATAAAGGGAAGGTATTAATCTTTATTAGGTTCATATTCAAAGGTGTATGTCTCACCATTATAAGTTACTGTATAAATACGGTCACATGTACCATCACCAAAATCTATTATATAAGTACGACCATCATCAAATTTAATTGTCTTGGTACCTGAGACTGGGAAGAAGTAATTACAACTGCGCCTGATAATTAAGTTTTCACTAACAGATGTAAAATTCTCGCCTTTGCGGTTTGTGCCTTCGACCTGTGCATTTATCTTGAGTACATCGTCTTTCTTGTCCCAGAAAGTGAAGAAACCTTTGACAAACTCAATTGTCTTTGTTCCAGAAAGTGTTACTGATGTGCTATCGGGGAATGTAACAGTAAAATTGTCCATTGTAGTAGTCATAGCTATGACCTTGCTAGAATCTGTTGAATCTTCTATTACATCCACTTTGTAGCTAACTGTACCATTAAAAATTCTACGGCCACGTGTGAAGTTCTCGTAAGTAATAGTCACGCCTTTACCCAGAGGATTCCGTCTCCAACCCAGGTTTGCCACGATAGTCATTTTACCAGAACGGGGTATACCATCGTCACATGTACCATTAAACTCAATAACAACTGTAATAGTCTTATTAACAGTATCAATAGTACGTGTAACTATACGGCAGGAATTTCCATAAGCAACTTTTGAATTGCCTGTTGTCTCCTGAGCAGTGACAATACCTTCGGCTGCAGCATTATCTGCATCTATAACAGCCTCTACTGTATCAGTATCAACATTCTGTTGTTTTTTACATGAGGAAAAAAATACTAAAGAAAACAGTGCAAAAACTGTTACGATAGAAAACAATGTCTTTTTCATAACTCAATTTTTTTTTATGTTTCATTTATAATACACACATATCTATTTGAGGCCTTACAGGGTTAAATATTTTTAACAATTTATACAAAAAAACAAGATTCAAATTTATTTATTACTTTTGTAATTGAAACAAAAATCAAGTAATTATGACCGAAGAAGTCCAAATGTTCCTAGACGATGCTCAAAGCCGTATGGATAAAGCTCTCAAACATCTGGAAGAAGAGCTAGCAAAGATTCACACTGGTAAGGCTTCTCCTGCAATGCTGAAGGAAATAACAGTCGAATATTATGGATCTCGCGTACCACTTAACCAGGTAGCAGCTGTTGGTGTTAAAGATCCCCGCACAATAGTTATACAACCATGGGAAAAAGCCATGCTAGCCGTTATTGAAAAAGAAATACTTAAAGCTAACCTGGGCTTTAACCCCACAAATAACGGTGAAGTTATTTTTATCAACGTTCCCGAGCTCACAGAAGAGCGTCGTAAACAGTTGGTTAAAATGGTCAAACAAGAAGGGGAACAAGCTAAGATAGCTATACGTAATATCCGCCGAGATGCACTCAAAGAGATAAAAAAACTCGAAAAAGGCGACAATGACTTTGATATAAAAATATCCGAAGACGAATCTAAGGAAGCTCAAGAAAAAGTACAAAAACTAACAGACGATTTCATAGAAAAAATAGACAAAGCTATTGACACAAAATCAAAAGAATTAATGACTGTCTAAAAACTGACACAAACAATACTGACGGCATGTTCCGCGAACATGCCGTTTTTTATGTTCAAACTCAAAAAAGGAACAAACAGATGGCTGGCAAGAAATTACAAAAATTTTACAAAGATAAGGTCATTATAATCACAGGCGCTTCATCAGGCATAGGCAAAGGTCTGGCACTGGAAGCAGGCCGTATGGGTGCTAAAGTCGTAATAGCTGCCCGTAGCGAAGATAAACTCCTTCAAGTAGCCCGGGAAATAGAGGCACTAGGAGCCGAGGTATTGGCAGTCCGCACAGATGTATCAAATAAAGACGATTGCCGTAAACTGGTAGACAAGACACTGGAGCGTTTTGGCAAGATTGATATTCTGGTTAATAATGCAGGTATCTCCATGCGCGCTATGTTTGACCAGATGAAGATAGAAGTCTTTGAGAAGGTGATGAATATCAACCTCATGGGTGCTGTTTATTGCACACACGCAGCAATAAATGAAATTATTAAGCAAAAAGGCACTGTTGTTGGCATCTCTTCTATAGCCGGTGTAGCCCCATTGCCAGCACGCACGGCTTATAGCGCTTCAAAATTTGGCATGTATGGTTTCCTGATCACACTCAGAGCCGAAAATATCAGCCGTGGCGTGCACACGCTTATCGTTCACCCTGGATTTACTGCTTCTAATATCCGCAAGGTAGCCCTGACAGCTGACGGTAGTCCACAGGGAGAGACACCACGTAAGGAGGAAAAAATGATGACGCCTGAGCAGGTAGCAAAGCGTGTGTATCGTGCTATTTACAGGAAAAAGCTAATACTTGTCCTATCATTCGAAGGAAAAGTCACGTACCTATTGCATAAAATCTCGCCACGACTTGCCACCCGCGTCACCTATTGGGCAATGAAAAAAGAACCTAATTCGCCATTGCCATAAATAGCAATAAGTAAATTTTTACATCTATAACAGAAATTTGACACAAAGAAGGGAGGAGCCCATGGCATCCTCCCTTTTCAGGACTGCTTACTAATAAGACTACTCTGTAGCCTCTTTGCCTTTACCCAGTGCACCAAAGCCACCAATCATAAGCAGGATTCCACTGATGGCGTCATTCCACATATTAGGTGTGTGTGCCTGAAGGGAAGTGATGAAGGCAGCAATGATAAGCCAAATACCTACGATCAAAGACAGCCAACCCTGCCATGGTTTTGGCTTAATCATGTACAATGCAACTATTGCAACAATAATACCTACAATGAGGTTGTCCCACATGTTGCCTTTAGCAGTGAAGTTCAAGAAAGCAGCTATTAATAGCCACAAACCAAGGATACCAACTGTCCAGCCTTGCCAGGTTGCTTTGTTTTCCATTGTTCCAATATTTTAGGGTTTAATTAAAGGCCTTTTCAAAGCCACCCCTATTGGTCAAAACTCGTACCAAAGAATATAATTCTATGAATACCAGTGATTTACATTAACGATAAAGAAACTTTGTGTTCTCTATAGATAATTTTTAGGAAGGGTCATTTCTCATTTTATATATGGAAGGACAAAAAAGAGCAATATATCAATCAATTAAATGTGTAAAATAATATTTCACACAAATGTAATACACTATGAATAAACACATTACTTTAACCACAAAAGATCTACAGTTTAGAATTTTACTTTCAAAAATTTACCAGGTAGCTCAGACCTAATCTACTTTAGCATTTCTCCAATTATATAAAGTCTCTTTTGTTATTTTTTCGCCGAGTCTATCAAAATGTTTCACAGCTTTTTGAGCGCTACCAAAAATCTCTATAGCCCAATTAGCTAAATCGCGCTTGAATTCTGTAATCATTTGCTGTGGTGTCTTTGAAGTCGAAAAATATTGATTCTGCCGCTGGGATGCTTCGGCGTTTAGCATATACTTCCGGAATTGCTCTTTTGTATACTCCAGAGCATTCTTGTAAGGCAAAAGTTTTTTTAGTTCGTCAGAAAACTCGAGATAAGCTTTGTAATTCATTGCAATTCGCTGTAGGTCACGGTAATTACCGAACAAAGGCAGAGATTTTACCCAATTCAAAAGTGCCTTATCATTGTCAGGGAACGGATATCCTAATAACTCAAAACGCAGTTGTTGCCAGATTTCCATAAAAGCCGGGATAATCTCTTCAGGGGTTCTGCGCAAAGGGGGAAGATCGACCACAAGCTGGACAATACGGTCATAAAAGTCTGGTAAAAGCAAATCCCGCAGCTCATCAATGGTTTTATTTGTAGCTAAAATCAGGGCTTTCAGTGTAATTTTTTTCTCTTTTGTACTGCCAAGGCGCCGGATTGTCATCCGGTTTTCTTCGTCAGTGGCAAAGGCCCGCATTAGTTTGAATTGCATGTCTTTGGGCAAAGTGTGAATCTCGTCAAGAAATAATATTCCACCATCTGCTTGCTCAATTAAGCCTTTATGTTCTCGGCTAGCGCCAGTAAAAGCCCCCTTTTCGTAGCCAAACAGTTCACTTTCGGCAATGTGACTGTCAATGAACGAAGCACAGTTGGCAGCCACTAGATTAAGATTTTTATTATGTGCATATTTATTAACAATATGTGACTTGCCTGTTCCCCGTTCGCCCAATAACAAAATAGCAAACCCCTGGTTAAGGAAGGTTTGAAACTTTAGGTTAGCTATTTTTCTGACTTTAGTTTTCGGCTCTACATAAAGACTTATTTTCTCAGATAATCCTGAGATTAAATCTCCTGGATACTCCTTAATATAGAACTTCTGAAATTTATGATCTGGACGAGAATTTTTAATATCATAGGCTTCAATCAGACGTGTATCTTTCGGCAATTTACCTGCATTTGCTAAAAGAAACCATGCAATTGTAAACTGAGGGGTTTGCAAGCCTGTATTTATCACGAACCGTGCATTTTTATGCTTCTGTGTAATTTTCTCAACACACTTTGCAGTCAACTTCAAAACTTTTTCGTAGTCATTTCTCTCTTCTGGCTTCAAGTCTTTGGCCTTAATAAATTCAAATCTATCTTTATATTCCTTAGGTAAGTTACTGTAGTTCTTCAGCCAGTACTCCTGCTGTGAAGGACCTAAATAATTAATTACCCGCCAATACAATTTAATAAACTCCTGGACTTTATCAGGATAATTCTCTTTGACATAATCAATATGTTGCTGCATATTATTTTTTTCCAGATTCTCAAAAATGTAATACCAGATATCCGCAAAATCGCTATTATTAATGATTTCATCGCCCTCCAGTCTGCGTCTTATAAATTTAAATGTTCCAGAAGTTATTTGAAAAAAAACTTCATCTGTGGGAGTGATGATATAAACCCGGTCAAACATAAAACCAAAGGTTTTCTTATAAAATACCTGCTCCATCTCTTCCTGAACCAATCCACTAACATTAATCTTATTTTTTAAATCGACCTTACCATCGTAAAAAGCAGCCAAAATATTCTTTATAAAAGCTAGTCCGTGATATAAAGGAAACCATGTAACGAAAATTGTTTGCTTTCTGGACATAAAACGTCATGAGTTTGTAATTTTTGCACTCTAAGCTATAAAAATTATTTTATAACACGAAATTTTATTTATAAAAACTAACAATGGGTTTTAAGATAATAAGTTGTAAATCAACAACTTATAAATATGGCATGATTTCTGACTTTAAATAAGCGATAACGAAAAACGCAAAAAGATGATAAAACAGAGCAACAAAATTATTCCAGCAGTTAACTTTCATCTGAGTAAAGCTTGTAATATGGCATGTAAATATTGCTTTGCAAAATTTAGGAACATAAAAATCAATGAGCATCCTTTAAAAAAATCTTTACTTTTACTTAAAGAATTAAAAGACTTTGGGTTTGAAAAAATAAATTTTGTTGGTGGCGAACCTTTGCTTATAAATGATATTGAAAAATTAATAATTTTCGCAAAAGAATTAGGATTTTACACGTCAATTGTAACTAATGGTTCATTAATTACTTACGATTTACTGGAAAAAGTAAAAGAGTATTTAGATTTAATTGGGATTAGCATAGATAGTCTTAATCCTGAAACTAATAAAAAAATAGGACGGATTTTTAATGGAATTCCAATGAGTGCAAAAATCTATCTCAATAAAATTAATTTGACAAAAACATTTAATATTAATCTGAAAATTAACACAGTCGTATCAAAATTTAATCTAATTAAAAATTTTTCTGAATTTATAAATTTTGTAAATCCAGTAAGATGGAAAGTTTTTCAAGTTTTAAAAATTGATGGAGAAAACGATAAAAATTTCTATCAATACGAAAT
>JALVRO010000111.1 GCA_027031265.1 Bacteroidales bacterium
CAGAAACTGTATGGAGACAGGCAAATAAATATCATGTTCCAAGAATTGCATTTGTAAACAAAATGGACAGAATCGGTGCAGATTTTTACAATGTTGAAAAGCAAATCAGAGAAAGATTAAAAGCTAACCCGGTTCCGATTCAAATTCCAATCGGAGCGGAAGATAACTTCAAAGGTGTTGTTGATTTAGTGCAAATGAAAGCTCTTGTATGGGAAGATGAAGCGGCTCTTGGAAGTAAATACGAAGTTGTTGATATTCCGGCGGAACTTCAAGAAAAAGCAGAAGAATACAGAGAAAAATTAATTGAAGCAATTGCAGAAACTGACGAAGAATTAATGGAAAAATATTTTGCAGGTGAAGAACTTACAGAAGAAGAAATTAAAAAAGGTATCAAAAAAGCAACACTTAATCTTGAAATCGTACCTATGCTATGCGGTACTGCGTTTAAAAACAAAGGTGTTCAACCATTACTTGATGCCGTAATTGATTATTTACCGGCTCCTACTGAAGTTACATGGATTAAAGGTATCGATCCGAAAACTGGTGAAGAAATCAGTGTAAATCCAGGTGATGATCAACCTTTCAGCGGTCTTGCGTTTAAAATTATGACCGACCCGTTTGTTGGTAAACTTACATTTACAAGATTTTATTCTGGTACTATTAAATCAGGAAGCTATGTGCTTAACTCAACTAAAAATAAAAAAGAAAGAGTCGGTAGACTTCTAAGAATGCACGCAAACAAAAGAGAAGAAGTTGATGAATTTTACAGCGGAGAAATCGGAGCGATTGTAGGTCTTAAAAATACATTGACAGGTGATACTCTATGTGATGAGTCTAGACCTATAATCTTAGAGAGAATGGAATTCCCTGAACCTGTTATTTCTGTTGCTGTTGAGCCTAAAACAAAAGCCGACCAGGAAAAAATGGCTGTTGCTCTTCAAAAACTTGCAGAAGAAGACCCAAGCTTTAGAGTAACAACTGATGAAGAGTCAGGTCAAACAATTATTTCAGGTATGGGTGAATTGCATCTTGAAATTCTTGTAGACAGACTTAAAAGAGAATTTAAAGTTGAATGTAATACAGGTAAACCTCAGGTTGCATACAGAGAGACATTTAAAAACCAAGTTGAACAAGAATATAAATATGCAAAACAATCAGGTGGTAGAGGTCAATACGGTCATGTATTCATTAGACTTATTCCTCAAGAACCTGGAAAAGGTTATGAGTTTGTTGATTTAATTAAAGGTGGGGTGATTCCAAGAGAATATATTCCAGCAGTTGACAAAGGTATCCAAGAAGCAGCCCAAGCCGGTGTACTTGCAGGATTCCCTGTGGTTGATTTCAAAGCTGAGCTTTATGACGGAAGCTACCATGAAGTCGACTCAAGCGAAATGGCGTTTAAACTTGCCGGAAGTATGGCGTTTAAAGAAGGTATGAAAAAAGCAAACCCTGTTATCTTAGAGCCTGTTATGAAAGTTGAAATCGAAGTTCCTGAGGAATATATGGGGGATGTTATCGGTGATATCAACAGAAGAAGAGGTCAGGTTAACTCTATGGAAGACCAACACGGTATTAAAAAAATTACAGCATTCGTTCCTCTTGCTGAAATGTTTGGATACTCAACTGACCTTAGAAGTATGACTCAGGGAAGGGGTACATACTCTATGGTGTTTGATCACTACGAAGAAGTTCCAAACAATATCGCAGAAGAAATCATAAAAGAAAGACAGGGGTCTTAACCTCTGCTTTTTATTTTTATTCTTTACAAAAAGCCTCTGACAC
>JALVRO010000112.1 GCA_027031265.1 Bacteroidales bacterium
CCTCTCACAAAGTTTGGACTGATGCAGATCACACGCCAGCGCATACGTCCAGAGATAGGTATTATTCATTATGAGCCTTGTCCTGTGTGTAATGGTACTGGTCAAGTTGCACCTACTATCTTGCTTGTGGATGAGATAGAAAACCAATTGCAAAATATTATTAGCACAGACAAGTTGCCTAAGAAGTTAGTGCTAAAGGTTCATCCATATATTCACGCATATCTGACAAAAGGCTTATTCTCATTGGCATTTAAATGGAGACTAAAATACAGGCGCAACATCAAAGTAAAAGCAGATAAAGATTATTATTTCCTCGAGTATGCATGGCTGGATACCAAAGGCCAAAAACTAATATAGTGGGACGCAGTTTTTTTATAAGCTTAATAATTTTGTTTTTTTTCTTTTCTGCGTGTAATGTCGGAGTGCCGCATGAGCCATACAGGCTGAATGATCTGCCTGAGTTTAATGCTGACAGTGCATATTCCTTTGTTGTCAGGCAGGTGGCCTTTGGTCCCAGGGTGCCTAATACTCCCGCCCATGATAGCTGTGCAAGGTTTATAGAAGAAAAACTCAGGAGCTATGGATTGCTTGTAAGCACTGAGCGGTTTGTGGCTTTGCGTTTTGATTCTTTGCCTATGTGGGGAGTGAATATTTTTGCTTCGCTCAGGCCAGAACTAAAACACCGTGTACTTTTGTTTACCCACTGGGATACACGGTTTATTGCAGAACGGGATTCTGATTCTTTACGCCGCAGCATGCCCATTCTCGGGGCAAATGATGGCGGAAGTGGTACAGCTGTTTTGCTGGAGCTAGCCCGTGTTATGAGTCAGATGCCTCCTGATGTTGGTGTTGATTTTTTGTTTTTTGACCTGGAAGATCAGGGACCAGCAGAGGTGCATTCAATGATAGATTTTTACCGTTATTGGGCATTAGGTGCCCGTTATTGGTCCAGGCATAAGCCACGGGGTTATCATCCCTTGTGGGGATTGGAGGTTGACCTGGTAGGGGCTAGAGGTGCCCGTTTTTCGATAGAGGATTATTCGCTTTATTATTATGGTTACCTGGTCAAAAGATTGTGGGAGATAGGCCAGGCATTGGGCTATGACACATTATTTGTTGACTACCGGTCGAGAGGGTTATTTGATGATCATGTTATTGTAAATGAGTATGCTGGCATAAGAAGTGTGATTATAATAGAGAACATCCCCCACCATTTCTTCGGTTCATACTGGCATACGCACAGGGATAGCCTGCAGATTATTGATGCTAATGTGCTTAAAGCTGTAGGGCAGACAGTGCTGGGTGCTGTGTACAATGTAAAATGAAAGTATTTTATTAAATTTGTGTAAAACTAAAATTCATTGTTATGGGAGATGTTTTTTCAGTAATAATGGCAGGAGGAGTAGGAAGTCGTTTTTGGCCGCTGAGCAGGGAACGCAGACCCAAGCAGTTTTTGGATATCCTGGGAACAGGACGTTCACTTCTCCAGCAGACTTATGACCGTCTTTTGCGTATCTCCAAACCCGAAAATATATTGGTCGTCACTAAGGATGATTATTTTTCATTAGTCAAAGAGCAGTTGCCTGATATACCTGAAGAAAATATACTTCTCGAACCACTCAGACGGAATACAGCCCCATGTATTGCCTATGCTGCAATGTTTGTTAAACAAAAGGATACAGAGGGTATAATGATTGTCTCTCCTGCTGATCATTATGTAGGAGATGTGAGTGAGTTTGTGAATACCCTTAATGTAGCTGTGACTTTTGTGAGTCAGGTAAAGCCAGAGGCTCTAGTTACGCTGGGCATTAAGCCATCGCGTCCTGAGACTGGATATGGGTATATTCAGTTTGACGCCAAAGAGCAGTATGAGGTAGAAAGCAAGTCTGTGTATAAAGTAAAGACTTTTACGGAGAAACCTGACATGGAGACTGCCAGGATTTTTGTGGACAGTGGAGAGTTTTTGTGGAATTCAGGTATTTTTGTGTGGTCAGCACAGACTATCCTTAATTCTATAAAGAAATATTTGCCAGAGATTTACAATGAGTTCGAAAATAATAAAGATAAAATTGGCACAGAGCAAGAACAGCAGATTATAAAGGATATTTACGAAAAAGTGCCAGCAATATCAATAGACTATGGTGTGATGGAGAAAGAAAAAAGCGTTTATGTCATACCTGCTAGCTTTGGATGGTCAGACCTGGGTACATGGGGCTCCCTTTATGAGAATTATCCCAAAGATGAGAATGACAATGTTATCCAGGGCAACAATGTGCTGACTTTTGACACACATCACAGTTTTATAAGTGTGCCAGATGATAAACTGGTAGTGGTGTTGGGGCTTGAGAATCTGATAGTTGCTGAGTCAGATGGTATGTTGCTTATTGCTAATAAAGATTTTGAACAACAGATAAGAAATATTGTGAACATGATTAAGATGGAGAAGGGGAGTGATTATGTCTAATACCAAATCTTGATCGAAAATGTACTACATAAATGCTACCATCCAGCGCAAGCGTGCCGAAAGTACCTTGCACTGGAAATTGATTTTGGACTATTTTGTTTTAGGAAATGGTATAGAAACTGTCTACTGTGAAAGATCAATATAAAAAAAAGGCGGCTCCCAGGGGCTGCCTTTTTTGCCTTATGCCTATTTTTCATCAGTCCTCGAGTACCACAGTAATTATGTATGATTTTGTTTTGCTGTCAATGTCTTTGACTTTCAGGCTGAGATTCTCTTTAAGGGATGAGGAATTGTGTGTGACTATAGGTGTGGCATCGTCATCGGTATCGCTATCGAGCTTATTACCGTCTGAGTCCATTAGTACCAGATCAATGTTATAGACACCATCATCACCCACGGCCAGCATGAAATAATCCTGGTCCCCCTGCAGGTCTATGCCATTAATCTGGGATTCCTTGTCGTCTGAGCTGAATGTGAAACCATAGTAGCATATTTCTCCTTCACGGTCAAGAAATTTTGTGCCTTTCTGGTCATCAATGTAGTTGACGACCTTGACCATTTTGTTTATGCCCTGATCAAACTTATCTGTGGCTGGCTTGACCCCGTTTTTTAACATGAAATTCATAGCACAGAAACTGCCATTTGCATCACAGGAAATGAGCTTGAGCTTAATTTCGTATACACCAGAGCTCGAAGGAGAGAAATTCACCATAGGATTGGCATCATCTTCATTGTCTTTGGACACTATGTTGCCATCTTTATCGTATACATATATGTCCAGATCCTTAACGTCATCATCACCACCGCCAACAAACAGGTATTCCCCTGATGATGAGAGATAAAGGTTAAATGTTATGTAATTACCTTCCTTGATAAAGCCTCCGATTGAGCTAAGGCCATTCCTGTAATCATAGTCATAGAGGGAGTTGACAAGTTCACTCTTTGTGTAAGTGTTGATGAGGGCTTGTTTCAAGTACTCTGCATCAGTCTGGGCAGAGAGCATAATAGGAGCAAGGATAAAAGTGAGTAAGAATAAATAAAAATGCTTCATTTTGAATATGTTTAAAAAGTTAATTTACTTACAATGTACGTAATAATACTCTGGGAGTTGAGCTATTTTGACGAACAGCTGGAAAAACAGTGTGAAGTCAAATTACATTGAGGTTGGTTTGGGTTAAAAAGCTATCAAATGTAGCGGTTGTCAGGAGAGAATGTGGGAGCACACAAGGCAGACACCAGGTACTATTTAAAAACATAGTGTGGATCGTATTATGCCTGGTGTCCGCAACATTGTGACCTTGTGAAAATGATTTGCTCTGCCATATTGAGCAACAAAGTATAATTGCCTTGGTAAATCCTTATAGCTTTTGAACAGAGGTTAGTGTAACCACATAGTTTTTTTGGGGCAGTTTTCCTGTGTGTGAGCAATCTCAACAAAAGTATGTCTAGGTAGATTTATTTTACCTTTTCGTCGTTAACAACCTGGCCGTCTTCTATACGGATTATTCTGTGTGCTTTTTCTATAACACGACTGTCGTGTGTGGCAAATACAAAGGTCATGTTTTCTTCCCGGTTGAGCTGCTCCATAAGCTCAAGCAAGTTGGTAGTGGCCACAGAGTCGAGGTTGGCGGTCGGTTCGTCTGCCAGGACGAACTTGGGCTTTGAAGCCAAAGCCCTGGCAACAGCTATGCGCTGTTGCTGACCGCCAGAGAGCTGCGAGGGCCGGCTGTTGGCCCGGTCTGCCAGTCCTACTTCCTGGAGCAGCTCCAGGGCACGACGCTCCCTTTCTTCTTTGTTCTTGCCCTGTAGATGCATTATAAACTCGATATTTTCCTTGGCTGTTAGCACTGGTATCAGGTTATAGGCCTGGAAAACAAAGCCAATGTTCCATAGGCGGAAGTCAATGAGTTGATTATCTTTGAGTTGTGTGATATCTGTGCCATCAATTATTACTCTTCCTTCTGTGGGCTCGTCCAGTCCGCCAATGAGGTTAAGTAATGTTGTTTTGCCAGAACCAGACGGTCCAACAATAGCAGTAAATTCACCCTGTTCTATCTGTAGGTCAATGCCCCTGACAGCATGTACTTCTACTTCGCCTGTTTTGTATATTTTATGCAATTTTTTGACTTCTATAACAGCCATGATTTTCGATTTTTAGGTTTTTATAAAATGAATGGAATAAATTTCTTTGTCCTTTTGCAGTATTGCTCGAATTCCTGAGCATATTTTTGAGAGAGATATTTTTCTTGCACAGGTATGTTGAAGAAATAAAAGAACACAAAAAGGTACATAATGATTAGCAAAGACCACCAGTTGCGGGTGACGAGTGCAAAGCCGATAACCCACACCATGTCTGAAAAATAATTAATATGACGGCTCAGTGACCACAGCCCTGTGGTGAGCAGATGACCTTTGTTGCGCGGGTCTTTTTTAAACTGGTGTCTCTGTAGTTCTGAGATAAAATGCATTGATAGTCCGATTATTACCAGTGCTACCCCAAGCCAGTCTATCCAGTTGACATCTTGTGGTTTATTGTATCCCAGCAAAGCAAATCCAAGATAATAAATAGCAAATGCGACCGGTAGATTAAGAGCCTCTGCCCAAGTTATTTTTCTCCTGACAAATACCAGTATTGTGCCCAGATAAGAAATGAAAAGCAGGATATTTATGGTCATTAACAGGGAGCGGCGAAGGTGGTTGCCACTGGTGGGTGGAATGTTTAGCCAAGTGAGAAAGCTATCACCCCAGCCTTTGAAAAGGATCATATAAGCAACCCAGAGTATTATGATCTGGGCAATTAGTATGAATATTTTCTGTGGTGTGTTTTTGGAGTATTGACCATAAGTAATCATAGCTTTAGTTTTTTGTGTTAAACATCTGTGTGCAATGCCTGCGCAGGTTTTAGTTTGAGAGCCTTTATTGCCGGGTAAACAGCAGCAAGCATGCCAGTGATAACGACCAGTACTGTAGTCTCGGCCAGTAGCAAAGGAGAAGCATGAGGGTAAATAACAGCCGAGTAGCCCATTGCTTCCATACCTTGCTGTGCATATTTACTCAGGTTTATACCGGCATGTCCAGTATAAAGGACCAGCAAATAGCCCAGGATAATGCCAATTATACCGCCAGTAAGTGTGAGCAAGACAGATTCGTTCATTATCATTGAAAACACACGCCTGCGGTTCATACCAATAGCCATCAGCATACCCAGTTCTTTAGTCCTTTCCATCACAGCCATGAGCATGGTATTGACAATACCAAAGGATAGGGCAAAGAGGATAAATGCTTCGAATATTGCATAATAGATCCAGATCAAGGATGTCATGATGCGCATGGTCGGGTCCATATCAAAGATTGATTCTATGAGCAGGCCAGGAAATTTTTGTTTTAATGTGGCTTTATATTCTTCTACTTTTCTCTGGTCATTGGTAATAATAGCTATTTCGTTAATAGTGCCATGCGAGAGTCCGAGCAACCCGGCAAGATAGGGCTTTTTGACAAAGAGATACATGCCATCAAACAGGTCATTATCAGTATCATACACGCCTATAATACGGAATGCTTCCTCTACCACATTACCGTTTATGTCTTGCATGCGAATTATAATCTTTCGTCCTAGTTTGTAGCTGTGACATGAGTTGGCTATCAGGTCTGCGTACTGATCTAATTCTTTTTCTGTGAGTAATTTTTCCAAGGCATTATAAAAGCGTGTCGTTGTGTGGAATTTTTTCCCTTGCAGCGAGTCCAGTTTTGAGATGATTGATAGAGGCAGTCCCATATCGGCCAATGTTGACAGTGAGGCATCGGTAATCATATAATTGACCATCTGGAGGTCTTTGGCCATTTTGCGTCCAATTATTACGACGTTCTGGCGTTTGACCTGGTCAAGCCATTTACTTGTGGAATCTGATAGGTATTTATAAACTTTTGTTACCTCGTGTTTTCTGTCCGGATCAATGCCAATAACCAGTGCGCCTTGTGATGAGTAAGAAGAGGAGACCATGGCCATGACTTTAATACGGCCATTTACAGCCATGGTAAAGTCCATTTTCATGATCTGGCTGATGATTTTTTGTCCGCTGGAGATTGTGTCCCTCAGGCTCAGATTGCTTACAAAGTCTGGATTGTGTATCTGTATGTGTGCCAGCTCTGTCTCAATGACTTTGATGTTCCGGTCTTTCATCCATCCGTCCATCATTCCAATGATAAAAATAGTCCCAGCCAGGGCAAAAGCTATTGTGCCGATGAGAATGAGGCTACGGACTTTGTTGCGCCAGATATTTTTCCATGCTATAGAGAGTATCATTTGTTTTTTGCTTTTGTGGTTTTAGGCTCTGAGTGCTCTGGAGACCTTGAGCTTAGAGAGGTAAAGGATAGGATAAATGCTTGTTAGCATCATCATTACCAGGATAATAAATGGCTGGATAATGAAGTAGATATCTGGTAGCTGTGTGGGCATATAAGCCTCAAAATTAAATTGTTCATAAGCCTTTGCAGCTTCATTACCCAGATAAATAGGGTGGTAATGGAAATATGTGGCTATGGGATAAGCAACTATTATTGCTGCTATAATGCCCATTAATGTCAAAATAAGTATTTCGAGTGTTACCACCTGTTTTAGTCTGCGGCGACTCATACCAATTGCCAGCATGATGCCAAATTCTTTTCGTCTTTCGGCCATCATCATCAGCACAGTGCCGAACACACCAAAGGCAATAATGATGTAAATAACCATGAGAATAATCTGTCCGCTGATATTATCACTCTGGATTTGTTGATACAATGTCTTGTTAATCTGCTTCCAGCCTAGTACTTTTAGCTGGTCTCCGTCTAATTTTTTCTCCAGCCGTTGCTTCACATGCTCTATTGGTACATAGTCACGGGGGCGGATGCTTGCCTGGTAGCGGGTGTTTACAGCGATATAGCTGACATATCGGGCAGTGTCACCGTCTGGCTTTATCTCGTATGTAGAGAAAAGATCTTCTGCGAGCCTCAGTGGCATATAAATAAAGGTGCGATTCATCATAGGGCTGGGAAGGGCCAGTATGCCTGCTATCCGGTATTTACCAATAGCTGTGGAACCATGATAGCCCTGGCCCAGAAGGACAATGCTATCACCCACACTTACATTCAGAAAATCAGCAAGTCCTCCAGCTACCAGTACCTGATTATCGCCAGGTCGTAAATATTGCCCTCGAAAGCGGCTGATCCAAGCTATCTGGTCAATGTATTTCCCAAAATCTTTGTCCATGGAGGTGAGTATATCTTGCAGTTTTTGCTTGTGTGCGTAATAACCCTGTGCTTTTTTGATAAGAACCCGTAAATCTGGCGGAAGGAAAGACATTTTCTCTATGGCCTGTGGGTCTATTCTATAGTGGGCTAGATGCCTGGATACGCCAGAGAATTCATTTTCTTTTATAGGGTCAATGCCTACTATGATACACACCTTTGAATGTACTGCGTGTGAAGCTAATGCTCCGCTTTCGAGACGGGGTATAAAGAACTTTATCTCAGGGTCATTGGATAGGGTTTGTTGTATGTGAGGTGAAAATTCAAGTACGTTGTCAATAGATGGATTGTTGTGATAATCGGTTTGTTGTATCTGTATGTGTCCGACAAAGTGTTCGATCACAGAGTTTATTGTGTAATTGTAGAACCCTAGCTGGAAGGAGCGCATTATCAGTGCTATCAGGGTGGCAAAGAATACTGATGAAGCTGTTATAATGGTGCGTCGTTTGTTCCTCCACAGATTGCGCCAGGCAATTTTTATTAGCTCTTTCATGGTGCTAAGGTTTAGAAATTGAAATTAATATTCATTCCACGCCGCATGTTTTGTATTGTAAAGAAAGAGTTTGGTATGTTGACGTTGAATTTTATGTCAACGATTGTGAGTATTGTCTTGTTTTCGGGCTCTTCTTCGGGTATTATTGTGAATTTTGTAGGTATTATGCGGCCGTGCATATTTTTGATGTCGGATGCGATCTGTGTTTTGACCAGATAACCATCTTCGTCATATAGCTCGGACTTGAGTATGAGATAATCTTTTTTTTCTATCCACAGAATTTGTTTACCCCAGACAATATTTTTTCCGGGCTTGGGAGTAAGTTCTATTTTCCAGCAGGCACGTCCCTGGATTTTTTCAGAGCCAAGGATTTTGTGTGTGTAATCTTTGACAATTGAACCTTCGTTCATTAGTTCATCATTGGAATAATCAGAACCCATCCATCCCTGGGACATCATAGAAGGACCGATTTTTATAAGGCTGTTGACCCTGGGATTGTACATCCACATCTGATTTTTTATCATCAAAAAAGTCTGTCCCTGTTCTTTTGCAGAAGCTGTGATAAGCACAAGGGCATAGTCTGTGCCTTTGGACGCGAATTTGAACTTTACTGTGCGAGACCAGCGGGGTCTTTGGACCTGCATGGTCATCTGAGCATATTGACTCTGGCCCTCCATTTTTAGATAAGCACGACGGGCAATCTCTGTGGCGTCCTGTGCAAGGGCCTGTAAAGTGAATACAACTGTCAGCAAGATTAACATTACTCTTTTCATACGTACACGAATTTTTTTATTAAAATTTTGAGAATATCTTTGAACTCTGGGTAACCAAGGAGTATGTAATGAAGTGAAAGCCCATCAAGGGCTGCTATTAACCCCAGGACTATAGGTCGTGGATTTTCAATACCTCTGATGTGATAGTAAGGTGTTAAAAATTCTAGTATCTTGTCCAGATACTGCTGAACCATTGGCTTTATAATTGTCTCTACGTCAGGCTGCATGTAAAGCATGAAATAAAGCCGGAGAAGCTGTAGATCCAGCTCAAAAGCCTGCATGGATGCGAGGATATAATTCTCCAGATTCTCTGGACTAAGTGACTGTGGGTCCACCTCAGGGAATGCCCTGTCCATCTCAGCGAAAATAGAGTCTATAATGGCCACAAGAAGTTCCTGTTTTCCTGTGAAATAATTGTAAATCAGTCCTTTGGATATGCCAGCGTGACGGGCTATTTGCTCGACAGAAGTAGCATGAAATCCCTGCCGTGCGAATAATTCTAATGCTGCCTGTAATATTTGCTGCCTTTTCTGTTGTTTTATTTTCTCCAATTGTTCTCTGGTACGCGGCATTGTGAAAGGATTTTTGTTTTTATCACATTAAACTTATTATTGGTTTTAAATTATAGTAAATCAATCAGTTATATGATTTATGTGTTGTGCTGAACTTTTTTTGACTGAACGGTCAGTCACAAATTTATAAAATGTTTTATTTGTATACAAGAAAAGTTTAATTTTTTGTGCTGGTGTTAATAACTATTTTATTAAAGACTTTAATCCATAGAGCGGATCTTCCTATACATATACATTCCAGCACTGAGGAGCAGAATAATCCCAGCGGTGAAGATTGACCATACAAACTGAGGATCATTAGTCCTGGTCAGGTCTGTGACAAAGAAATCATAGATAAAAGATACAAAGATCAGTACAAATCCAACTATTCCAAAGGCTGACTCTATAAGGCCTGGCTTGAAGGAGCTGCATTTATCACAACTGAGCCATACCACAGCAGAGATAATGAACAGAAGTGAGACAATAATGGGAGCCAGGACAGGACCGACCCATGGTACGGGTATAAGAAAGAGTAAATCAGCTGTCATGAGGTCCCCAGGCCATCCGAGAAAGATTTTTAACCACACATAATAAAAAATATCCCACACACCCCACACAAACAACATCATCATAAACCAGCGAAGAAAGTGCCTCTCTACAAGCCAGGCTACTGTTACCAGCATTACAAGTGTTGCCAGTTCCCGACCTATCTCTATCAGATAAATTTTTGCAGGCATTAGTTTCAGCGGAAAACTAAAACCTTCGGGATAATAAAGCTTGCGAAGATATACTACCACACTGGACTCAAGATAAGCCATGGCTATGGCAAAGAGAGTGGCGATTAACAATTTGCGCCAGGTGCTGTTCATAATGCGTATAGTGTTTTTTGTTAAATCTCTTAACTTCTGCCCAATTTGTCAATATAATGACAGAGACCCATTACTTTTTGCTAAAAAACACGGGAGTGCAGCGCACTCCCGTTTATACATTGGCAAGGGATGAATGGAAAAGATCTAAAACTGAATCATTGTAGAGGTAACCTTCGTATGGAAACTAGTAAAGTCGTCAGAGTTGCTATAACCCATAATGATTTTATAGTTCTTGCCTTTTGTAATGGCTACATCATACTGGTCGCCAGAGTTTGCAGGGATTTTAAACTTTATAGTAGTAGTGCCATTGGCCTCTGTCCCGGAATATTCAATTATATCATTGCTTCCACCTAGATCTGTGTCAGCCTTATGTGAAGAGCTGCTCACGCCAAAGTCATCACGTATAAAAGTCTGATCATTGCTTACATATCCGATAATGATATTAGCATTTTTCATAGCACTGGTAGCGCCAAAGCCTACTGCTACCCACCCCGATGCAGGGGCGCTTAGTTCCACTTCCAGGGAGTCGCCGTGGAAGTGCCATTTAAGTGTGATATTTGATACAGTGACACTATTTTGACCACCTGTATTAATAGGATTAGTGGGTGCCCCATCCTTTTCACACGCAGAAAGACTAAACACGACAAAAAGTGTTAGGAAAAAGGGTTTTAAGAGTTTCATTATATTTAAGTTTTAAAGTTTGATTAGAGCTTGTTGTATATTGCTTTGAAAGAGATAACGATTTTATCTTCGACTGGGATACCCATAAGGCGGGGGCGTCGGATTTTGAAGTCTGTGACTTTGACCTGGAAGCCGCCAGTTATCTGTATCTTAGATGGGCTAATGATTTTCTTTTTGGCCACGAAAGAAATAGTTTTCTTGACGCCATGAAATTGTAAAACGCCAGTTATCTTGACATTAGCGCCTCTGTCCTCCACATTGGTTGTTACGAAAGTGATGTAAGGATATTTAAGAGCCTCTGTAACATCTATCATGTGCGAGTCTCGGTTGGCATTGTGGCTATCAAATGATGCAACTTTTACTTTGACAGCACCTTTGATAACTTTCTGTGTCTGGGGATTGACCAGTACAACAGAGTTTACCTCATGACTCATACCGCTCCAGCTATGCAGAGGGTGGGTCATTTCATATTTAATAAACGAAACTTTTTTGTCTGCTATGTATTTAGCGGGCTTAGCACTCTGAGCAAAGATGCAAGTAATAAAAACGAGTGTTAAAATAATGATTATTGATTTTTTCATTTTGTTAGAATTTGATGATTAAAAAAGCAAGAGTATAAGAAGCCACGGCTGTGTAAGCTGCAGCTCTGTGATAAGGACGGAGAGAAGGATTATCTTCAACAAAGCCAGCTAACACATTAGTGGCTACCATACTGGTGAAATGAATAATAGCTAGCGCCCGGTGAACCTTTATGCTGCTATATCCTTTGTGGTCGTCAATGGCTTTAGGCGGAGCAAATAAAGCTACCGACGCTGTGCTAAAATATCCAATATTAGTAGCAATAGCGAGGCCTTCGTGTAGTTCCATCAGGTTATTTTGTCCATTATAAAGACGTGTTCCGACATAAGCCTGCGCAAGCATGGCTCCTAAGGTAATAGTTCCCAGCACCTGATGAATGCCAAACATAGTGCTTCTCAGGCGTAGTTCCCTTTGTCTCTCTTCTGGAGTAAGCTTAAATGAGGAGAAATTGCGCATAAGACCATGCTGTCCCCAGAGGATTCTTTGAGTAAACACCATCTTGTTAGGCAAAAGAGGTGCTGTGGTGTCGCTGGCGTTCTCCAGACTTGAGAGCAAATCCACTGACGACGTGTCCACCTGGCCTAGCACGTAACCCAGGCTCATAATTAGTCCAAGTGTTATCAATGTAATCTTTTTCATACTGAGAAAATTTTTTATTACTTTTTCTTGCATGTGTTAATGCCGAAAATACCATAAAGTGGGCAGAAACTAATCAGAGCTGTTAGCAGGAAAATGATAGCTAATACCAGAAGTATTATACCCCAGATACCAGTAACAATCTTAGCAAAATAGAGAATGGCAAAAATAATAGCCAGAATGATGCGGATAATACGGTCAGCAGAACCGACGTTCTTTTTCATGGTTCTTAAATTTTAAAGTTTCAAAATAAATATACAACCTGGGAGTAATAAAAGTAAGTGACTTAGGTCACACTGCTATAAAATTTTTATCTGGCCTGCGATGATTTGTATTTTCTTTTCACGTTCTAGTTTTTTTAGGATCCGGGTAACAACTTCACGGGCTGTGCCAAGGTCAGTAGCTATTTCACGGTGTGTGATGTGCACCAGGTCAGTATTTTGCAGGCTGGCTTTGTTCCTGAGATATTCGTATATTCTCTGGTCAAGCCGTTTGAAAAGCACGCTTTCGAAAGTGTCAATCAGTTCATTATATCTTTCGTGGTAAAGGTCTGTGTACCAGCGTAAAATCGAGGGATACTCTCTCACGAGTTTCCTAAGTTTTTCGACAGGGACAAGGAGAGCTCTGGTGGGTTCGATCGTCCTGGCAAAGACACGGCTTTTCTGGTCTCTGAGACCAGCAGAGAAAGAGAGGATGCAGCTCTGGCCTGGCTGAATGTAATATAGAAAAAAGTCTTTATCTTCTCTTTCGAGATAAACTTTGATTAGGCCATTAAGTACAACAGGGACGACTCTGACATACTGGCCTTCGCGTAAGATTATGGTGTCAGCTGGAATATCACTGATTTGTGAAACGCTAATTAAGGTCACTTGCGCCTGTTTGTCGCCAATGTTGAGGTTTATCATCATCTCTGGGTTTAGATGTTGAGGTATTTCATCAGAGCATCCCAGCGTTCTTTGTAGATATCTTTGTATTTCTCATCGTCGAATAGCACTGATTCTACTTCATAGTCATAGCGTTCGAAGGTTTCGAGGAGGGAGAGCACGTCCGGAGTATTGACCTTGATAATGATTTTTTGATAAGTCTCATCTTCTGGTATTGTGAAAAAGCTAATAATCTTTGCATTATTGGACTCTATGATATTGCCAATAATTGTGATAGAATAGTCAATGTACTTGACACGAAGCAATAGTACAGCACCTTCCTGTGCAAGGCCAAAGATTTCTATTGTATTAAAAATTAAATCATTAACCAGAATAGATCCCATGAATGTTTCTTCCTGGTCCAGTACAGGCAGCACTGTGATTTTTGTATTGCGTAACACATTAAATACATCAAAAATATTCTGGTCTTCGTACACCAATGGTTTAAAAATTTCGAGCCTTGTATCCTGAAATTTTCTGTCCTCCATCTGGTGATTATAAATATCGTCTTCAGAGACAAGAGTGATATACTGCCCTGAGTCCACCAGTGGCAGATGCAATACTCTAAATTCGACCATCAGCTCGATTGCCTGCCATCCTGAGTCCTCTGGCTTTATATAAGGCAGGGAATATGTTATTAATTCTTTTGCTTTCATTAAAATAAGTGTTTTATCAATTTTAGTAATTATTTTGTATAAAAAGAAAAATTATTATCACATAAAATCCTGGGAAATTCATATATTTGTATAAAACCAAATCAAATTCTAAGAATCATGGCAAACAAGGGTGTTAACTTTTTACTGGGATTCCTGACAGGCGTTCTCACCGGTGCAGCAATAGGTTTGCTTCTGGCACCTGAGACAGGCGAAGAGACGCGTAATCTACTCAAAGAAAAGCTCGATGAATATGCAGAAGAAGGCAAAAAGGTCTTCGAACAGGTAAAATCTAAAGTACAAAAAGAGGATTAATTTCACAAGAAAAATACAATTTATGGAAGAGAAGGGACTGCGTCGAGATTTGCATAAGCTTATTAATGATGCTATTAAATACTTTGAGCTAAAGTGGGAATACTTTAAGCTAGATATTATAGAGACCCTGGCTTTGCTTTACACACGTATTTTTTCACTGCTTTTGTGGTGGATAATCATTCCAGTATTCCTGCTGTTCGTCTTTATAGGCCTGGCGTTGTACCTGGGGACACTATGGGGTAAAATATACCTTGGTTTTTTCGCCGTGGCAGGTATTATACTTGTCCTGGCTTTGCTGTTCATACTCCTGCGCAGACCTCTTATTACTAATCCTTTGATTAATGTCTTTATCACGGCTATGTTTGAGCAGCAAACCGAACAAAACAAAAAGAAATCTAATGAGCACACAACAAGTACAGATAAAAAATCTCAGTGATCTGCGGCGTTATAAGATGTTATTACGCAGACGATTGTATGTGAGGCATAAGATACTTAATGCCCGTTTGCGTAAAGTAGAGAATGGTCTTACAGTACCCAATGTTACCCGCGAGCTATTTCGTGGAAGTCAATGGGAGCTAGTTTTGCCGCCATTGGCCGAATATCTTGCGCGCAGGCTCTCGGGTAAGTCTATTATTGGTCTGATAACAGGTATTATTGCTTCCGTAGGTTCTATCAAATTATTTTCAGGCAGGAAAAAGGTGCGTATAAAGAACAATAAGACAGAGAATAAGAAGAACGAAGCAGAAGAAGACCAGTTATTCATCTAAAAAGGGAAGAGAGCCAACCCCGCTCGGTTAGCTTCTTCCCTTGGCAGCAGGGGAAGTGCCCCTTCTGGCGCCAGAATTGGGCTGGCGTGAAGGGGCTTTTTCTTAGTCAGTGCTTTCTAGCTTGAAAAGATCCTCGACTCTTACATTGAAGAATTTAGCTATCTTCAATGCAAGAACAGTAGAAGGAACAAACTTACCTGTCTCAATAGCGTGAATTGTCTGACGGGATACATTTAGCTTTTTCGCAAGTTCTGCCTGTGTAATTTTCTTTTTTGCTCTTTCGACTCTGATGTAGTTTTCCATTGTTTTGTGTTTTTATGTTATTAGACTAAATGTTAATAACAGTTTGAAAAATTCTACTTAGATTAAACCAAAAAATGTACCAATCAAATGCGAATAAACTGGTAAAAATGTAAAAAGTACTTGTATTCGTTAATCTTGTTTGGCTTAATAAATTGATATCTAGGTTGTTGTAATATATTATTTAATTTCCAAATAATTCATCTCATGCTTGTACGTACCTATGGTAGCGCTGTTTATGGAATAGATGCCCAGAAAATAACAATAGAGGTAGATGTTTCTGTTGGTATGGGTTTTTATCTGGTGGGTCTGCCTGATAGTGCGGTAAAAGAGAGCTTCCAGCGTATCGAGACAGCGCTACGGAATAATAGTTATAAAGTCCCGGGGCGCAAGATAATAGTAAACATGGCGCCTGCTGATATAAAGAAAGAGGGGTCTGCTTATGACCTGCCGCTGGCTGTGGGAATTCTGGCGGCTTCGGGGCAAGTAGATTTGCCCATGCTTGGCGATTTTGTGATAATGGGCGAGCTGGCCCTTGATGGCTCAATACGCCCTATAAAAGGCGCTTTGCCCATAGCCCTTAATGCACGCCAGGAAGGGTTTCGTGGTGTGATAGTGCCAGGGGCCAATGCCCGTGAAGCCGCCGTGGTAGAAGACATTGAAGTATATGGAGTGGATCATCTCAAGGATGTTATATCGTTTCTTTCCACAAGAAATACGCTTGAGCGTGTGCGCATCAGCCTGGAGGAGGAATTTTTCCGGCAGGTGGATAACCCAGACCTTGACTTTGCTGATGTAAAGGGCCAGGAGAATGTCAAACGTGCTCTGGAGATAGCGGCGGCAGGGGGCCATAATGTTTTAATGATAGGCCCCCCAGGGTCTGGGAAGACCATGCTAGCGAAGCGCATGCCTTCGATACTGCCGCCGCTGACGCTGGACGA
>JALVRO010000113.1 GCA_027031265.1 Bacteroidales bacterium
TATACTCTCGCACAGTGATTCTCTCCTGGTCTTTGTAGAAGATAGAGTCCTATATAATAAGATCAAGCCTATAGCAGACGGGATAGATAGGATAAAGAATGTTTATACCTTTGACAGGGTCCAGGGAACTCCACATTGGTCTGAAATCATGCAACTGGGCATGGACAATGCTACAGAGGAGAATTACAAGAAAATCGAAGAAATAAAAAGTTCTATCGACAAAGATGATGTTGTTTCGATCCTATACACCTCAGGTACTACAGGTCTGGCTAAAGGCGTTATGCTTACACACTGGAATTTTATGTACCAGGTGCACAGGGTTGTTGATCTGGTACCTATTGGTCCCGAGGATGTGGGACTGAGTTTTTTGCCTATATGCCACTCTCTCGAGCGTGTGGTAAATTATGTTTACCAATTCGTGGGTGTTAGTTGTTATTATGCTGAGGGTTTACATAAGATCGGCGATAACTTGAAAGAAGTTAAGCCTACTATCTTTAGTACAGTGCCGCGTGTAATGGAGCGTATTTATGACAAGATTATATCCAGAGGTAACCAGCTGGAAGGAACTAAACGTAAGCTGTTTTTCTGGGCTCTGGATCTTGCAAAGGAATTTGACTTTAATAAAGGTTTGCTATACAGGACACGTCTGGCCCTGGCCGATACTATTATCTTTACCCAGTGGCGAAAAGCAGTAGGTGGTCGCGTAAGATTTCTTATCTCTGGGGGCGCCAAGCTCGAACCACAGCTAAACCGTATTTTCTGGGGTGCGGGATTTAAAGTACTTGAAGGTTATGGACTTACTGAAACTGCTCCTGTTATTTCGGTTAATAATCCCAAATATGGTATAAAGATTGGTTCAGTTGGCCCAAAGATAGGACCAGAACAGCAGATCAAAATTGCAGACGATGGTGAGATTCTCTTCAAGGGTCCAAACTTAATGAAAGGCTATTACAAAGACGAGGAAAAAACACGTGAGGTTATCGACGATGACGGATGGTTCCATACAGGAGATATTGGCTATCTCGACGAAGATGGATTCCTCTACATCACAGACCGTAAAAAAGAAATCTTTAAACTAAAGAATGGAAAATACATTGCTCCGCAGCCTATTGAGAATCACCTTCAGTCTTCGATGTATATCGAACAAGCTTTTGTACTGGGTATGAACCAGAAAATGCCAGGGGCTATTATTGTTCCAAACTTTGAAGTACTGCGAAAATGGGCAGAGGATAATAATGTACAGTATAAAGATAATCAGGATCTTATCTCTAAGCCAGAAGTCATTAAGCTTATCAAAGACGAGGTGGGTAAGATAAACAAGACTTTAGCTTCTTACGAAAAGATTGGGCCTATTCGTCTGGTCCCTGACCAGTGGTCCCCAGGCACAGGAGAGCTTTCCCCTACTCTGAAGAAACGTCGCCGCATTCTCAACGAGAAATACAAGAACCTGATCGAAGAGATGTTCAAAGAATAATTACCTCACTACAAAGTAAGCATTAGACCTTGACTGCTGGTGAAGAAGCACTTCTTTGCCAGCAGTCATTTTTTTTATGGTCTCATTGTCATAATGACGTATTGTTATCAGTCTCAAATCAGTATTGTACTTTACTAAAAAATGACGCTTCAGAGCTTCTATTAGCGAAGGCAGGTGTACACGGTGATAATCCACGCAGAAGGACAGGCTCAAGGCAGAGCGCTGCATTACATTGTTGTTTATCTTGTGGCGGTTAATCAGCGAAAAAATGAGCTCCATGTCCGGCTCTGTAATGAAGCTGCCGTCCAGGTGGCTAACGCTAATCAGTGTCTGCTGCTCCTTGACAATCACCACAGGCATCCTGGGCTCCAGATCCTGGGCAAAGTCTGTTATTATTGTGCCTCCCTTATCTGGAAAAAGAAAAGAACGTACATGCAGGGGAATTGATTTGTCTTTCAGGGGCTTGAGCGTCTTGGGGTGAATAACTTTTGCTCCATAATAAGCCAGTTCTATGGTCTCGCGATACGAAAGACGGTCAAAGCGCCTGGCCCCGGGATAATATCTGGGATCTGCAGAATAAATACCGTCTACATCCTTCCACACCGTCATCCTATCTCCGTCTAAAGCCCATGCAAAGATAGCAGCAGAAAAATCAGACCCCTCCCGGCCCAGGGTCACGGGCTGGCTATTGTGGTCTGAGGCTATAAAACCCTGTGTTATGTATAGGTCTGTGCCATGGAAATTAATTTTCTCCTGAATTAGCTGCTTTGTGGCATCCCAGTCAATATTAGCCTGGCGATAATTACTGTCTGTCTTTATCACACTCAGGGCATCTATCCAAATGTTTTTTATTCCAATATCATTGAGGTAATGACTGATTATGGTCGTGGACAAAAGCTCCCCAAAGTGCACAATGCGGTCATAATCATAGTCATAATTCATGGAGGGCTGACTGTGCAATTGCTTTTTTAATCTAGAAAATAAACTATCCAGAATGTGGAAAATACCGTGGCCATACTCAAAAAGTTCACGGGCAATACTGTAATGATACTGCCTCAGCTTATCCAGCTCTTCAAGCCAATCGCTGTTGTGAAAAAAATATGAATCTACTATGCGCTCCAGGGCATTGGTCGTCTTGCCCATAGCAGAGATAACAACAACCAATGGACGTGGTGCCGAAGATACTATTTTTGCCAGCTGTCGTATGTTGTTAGCATTGTGTACAGATGCTCCACCGAATTTGTAAACCTCCATGTCTGCATCCACTTTTTTAATCGCTTCTCAAAAAAAGTTTTAATTTTGCAAAACACAAAACTTAAATCTCAGAATCATGGATCTGACAAAAATCGTGTCAATATCAGGTTATCCTGAGGTATTTAAGATCATCAAAGAATCACGCAAGGGCGTTATTGTAGAATCATTGCAGACAGGTAAACGTATGCAGGCTTTTCTGCATCAGAAGATTAGTTCTCTCGAAGACATTGCTATCTTCACACAGGACGGGGATATCCAGCTAAAGGATGTCTTCCGCCGTATCCACGAAAAGGAAAATGGTGGTAAAGCCCCTGATCCAAAGGATGTTACACAGGACGGGGTAAAACAATATTTTGAGCAAATCCTACCAGAATATGACCGCGATCGTGTGTATGTCTCTGACATGAAAAAAGTAATGCGCTGGTATAACATGCTTCTGGATAAAGGTCTGCTTGATTTCTCCGACGAGCAGGAAGAAAAAGCAGAAAAAAAAGAATCAGAAGGTGAGGACAAGAAAGAAGAATAAAATATCTGGAAATAATTTCTTTGTAAAAGGCCATGTGGGCTTCAAGGCCTGCATGGCCTTTTTAATTTCGCTTCGTGGTATTCAAAAAATCACAAAGACCACATCATGCTTTGCTTATTGATACTCTCACACTGTTGTATGTGCTACCTTTGCCGATGACTGATGGCCGTGGCTCAATTAATTGGTTGAGACTCACATCATTGAGGCCTACTGTATTGCGAGGAGCCCAGACCATCCCTGGCTGCAAGCTATCGTCCTCTTTAGCCAAGAGTTCTACCTGTGCTCTGCCATTTGATACAACGACCCGGTCATTTTCTTGTATCCCAAGGCGCTCCATATCCTCAGGGGGCAGATGTAGCTCGGCCGGCACTGGTCCGTATACTTCCTGAAACTGTGAGTTGGTGTACTGCGAGACGGCCGAGCTAATAAGCACAAAGCCATCCTCGTTGTTCCCTGGTTCATACACAGGCAGAGGGGAAAATCCCTGTTCCCCTGCCACTGTGGAATAAAACTCTATCTTGCCGCTGCGCGTTAGGTATTGGTCCTGGGGATAGGTTCTGAGGCTAAAGATGCGGTCTTCGGCCGTAAAAATCTCTCCGGGATTGTCCAGGCTATCAAGCAAAGCCTTTAGCAGAGCTTCGTGTGGCTGCTCGTATAACCACTGGTCATGCAAGCCCAGACGACGCGCTATCTTCCACATCTGCTCAATCTCTGTGGGAATATCCGTTTGGACAATGGCCTGGCTAAAACGTGTCATATTGTGGCCCCAGGGCAGCACAAAGTCTTCTTTCTCCAGAAAATTAGGGGCAGGCAAGACAAGGTCGGCAGCCTGAGCCGTGCGGCTTAGATGCGTATCCTGCACAACAGTGAAAATATCTTCCCGCTCTATCGCCTTGAAAAAATCATCTGCTCCAGGACTGGTAACCGCTGGATTAGCACTGGTGACAAAGGCCATACGAAACAGCCCTTCACGAAGCAACTGTGCAGCTCGTGCCTGACTAATGATGTTTTTCTGCTGCACAAAGGCCTCGCCTGTCATGTACTCCTCATCAAAGACTTTTGCTGGTCCATAGGAATAGAAAAAGCCGCGGTGCTGTCCCACAAGGGCAGGTAAGAGTGAGATCATGCGAACTGCTTGCCATCCGCTATGGCTCTTCTGAAGGGCAACGCCAATCATTATTGCCTGAGGCTGCAGGGAAGCATAATCCACAGCCAGTTGTTCAATGACATGCCTGTCAATGCCTGTTTTCCTGGCAATATAGTCCAGGTCATAGCTCAAGACATGATCCCGGAGCCGGTCAAAGCCATTGGTATAGCTGCGGACAAAGTCCATGTCCACCATGCCGCGCTCTATCAGTACGCGGGCAATGCCAAAAGCCAGGAGAATGTCTGTGTGTGGGCGTATCTGGATAAACTGGTCTGACTGGGCGGCCGTGCGCGTGCGTCGTACATCAATGGTGATAACACGTGTGCCTTTTTTCTGTGCTTTACGGATAAAAGACCAGATATGTGGCGCCGTGACAAAGGCATTAAAGCCCCACATGAGTATGAACTTGCGGTCTTTGAGCGTCAGCGGGCTGAGGCCAAAGCTTTTGCTGCCGTAATGTAGCTTTATCGCAGCGTGTCCTGCTCCAGTACACAGGGACCAGTCGGTGAGTGTGGCACTTAGCCTGTACCACAGCCGTTTGGGATAGAGTGTGGTAAAAGCACCCTGATTACCAGCATAGTCGTAATAAAGAATAGTCTCAGGTCCGTAGGTCTGGCTAATTTCCTTGATTTTTCGGGTGATAATGTCGTAAGCCTGGCCAAAGCTTATTTGTTCAAAGCCAGATGGACCTTTGATGAGCGGCCGTTGGAGGCGACGCGTGCGCCTGCGCACATGGTCCTGTGCCCCGCGGGGGCACAGGAACGAGCCAATCAATGGATTGGCTGCGTCGCCCTCCACACGCGCGATGTCATTTACCTCGGGATCATAATGAACTCTCATTGTGCATGTGTCATAGCAATCACGCGGACACACGCTGTAACGAATAATGGTTTTTGCCATAGCATAATCAATTGTGATTATTCAAAAACATAAGTAATACCATTTACAAAACAAAATAAACTAAAACTTTTTACCCTGCAAGGAGCTTACAGCACGCTTGCAGAGGACGTGAGCGTTAAAGATTAGTACATTTTCAATTAAGAATTGGTGTAAAAGTACAATGAATGGACGGGGAATGGGAAATTTTTAACCACATAAAACAAAAAAAGGCCTTGCTGGTGTACTGACCGGCAAGGCCTGACAGAATATTAACTAGTCAATCCTTAAAAACTAAGGGATAAGGATACAGTATAAAATAGGTAGTGAAATTTTTGAAAGTTTGCTTTAGTAAAAAATAGATAAAAATAAGCTCTCTCTTGAGCTTTTCCATTAACTTCTTT
>JALVRO010000114.1 GCA_027031265.1 Bacteroidales bacterium
CCAGCTTCCTGATAGTAAGCTTCCAGAGAATCTGGCAAATCCATGTGTATGACAAACCTGACATCAGGTTTGTCAATACCCATGCCAAAGGCATTAGTGGCTACAATGACCCTGATGCGGTCTTCCTTCCAGTCTTGCTGTTTTTTTTCTTTGAGCCTGTGCTGGATTCCAGCGTGGTAAAAGTCAGCACTAATGCCAAAATTTTTAAGAAAATTTGCCAGCTCCTCTGTGCGACGGCGACTGCGGACGTATACTATGCCTGTACCCTGGATCTTTTTAATGAGCCTGAGTAGGTCTCCCAGCTTGTCGTTTGTGTTCTGAACGACATACACCAGGTTGTCCCGGGCAAAAGATTGACGGAAAACATTTTTCTGGCCGAAGAGTAGTTTTTCTTGAATATCCTCCACAACTTTTGGTGTGGCGCTGGCAGTGAGGGCCAGGACAGGTATGTGTGGAATAATTTCTCGTATCTCTGCTATTTTCAGGTACGATGGACGGAAGTCATACCCCCATTGCGATATACAATGTGCCTCATCCACGGTAATTAGCCCAACTGGCATATTGGGTAAACGGAAAAGAATGCTTTTTGTATTTAGTCTTTCGGGGGAGATGTAAAGGAAATTGTAGTATCCATCCACACAGCGATTTAGCTCAAGCTCTATTTCCTCCCTGCTCATGCCGCTGTGGATGGCTACTGCTGGTATGTTTCGCCGTTTGAGGTTCTGGACCTGATCTTTCATCAGAGCAATAAGAGGTGTGACAACAATGCTCATTTGTCTCTCTTCGGGCATTGCCAGTGTGGCTACCTGGAAAATTATTGATTTACCGCCGCCTGTGGGCAATAGTCCGAGTGTGTCTTTGCCTTGCTCGACAACAGATTTTATAATCTCCAGCTGTAAGGGGCGAAAAGAAGTATATCCCCAATATTTATTCAGTATTTCATGATATTTGTCCAATTAGAGCGATTTTTCTTATTTTAGCTTAACTGAATTTTGATTAAAATTACAAAATAGACTATAAAAAAATATTTTTTTGTAAACTAAAGTTGTCAAAAATTATACCATTTTACGAAATATGGACTTTTTTTCTGGAGAACATATAACTGGAAATTTGACAAGAGAGGGATTTGAGCAGTTGGCATTGGAGATTTTCAAGTTTCAGGCACAGGAGAATCCTGTTTATTCCAGATACATAGAATATTTAGATATAAAGCCTGAGGAGGTTACAAAGCTAGAGGAGATTCCGTTCCTGCCAATAGAGTTTTTTAAAAAGCATAAAGTTGTAACACGGTTCAGTGAACGTCCTGATAATGAGTTTGTTTTATTCCGGAGCAGTGGGACCACAGGTATGGAGAGGAGTACACATTATATATATAAAGTAGGTTTTTATGAAAAGGCTTTTTTTGAGGGGTTTAGTTTTTTCTACTCAGATCCAAAGGATTATGTAATCTTAGCCCTTTTGCCCTCGTATCTAGAACGTGGAGACTCTTCACTGATTTATATGGTAAAAGGCTTGATAGAAGCGTCAGGTCAGGAGGATAGTGGGTTTTATCTTTATAATTACCAGGAGCTATTGGAAAAGATTATAAAACTCAGAGAGCAAGGAAAGAAGATGTTTCTCATAGGTGTTAGTTTTGCATTACTCGAATTTGCCCAGAAGTACAGGATTAGAGGAGCAGATATGATTGTCATGGAGACTGGCGGTATGAAAGGTAGAAAAAAAGAGATGGTAAGAGAGGAGTTGCACAGTATATTACAGGAAGCCTTTGGTG
>JALVRO010000115.1 GCA_027031265.1 Bacteroidales bacterium
ATGCTCCTTTATGATACTCAGAATAATTTGAGAATGAAAAGAGAATTAACCTATAGCAAGACTGAAATAGACCTGTCATCATTGCCATCTGGCAGTTATATCCTAAAGGTCATTAAGCCAGATAAATCAAAATCTGTGAACATTATTAAGTTTTAGTAGAATCAAATGATATGAATTTACGTTCAAGACCATGTATTTCATAGCGAGCGTAGAAAGTACCCCGTATAGGTGGAATGTCGCCTTTTGCTGGCTACAACTACCTGACCACGATTTTTTTACTTATCGTCCGGCCATGCGAGTCAATCAGACGCAGGATATACAGTCCAGGCAATAGCCCAGACACATCAAGCCGCTGCCTGTCTGCTATTTGCCTGACCATTACAAGACGCCCGTCCACAGAATAAAGCTTTAACATAGCCCTGCCCTGTATCTGCACCATTAGATAATTATGTGCTGGATTGGGATAAATATTTACATTCATCTGCTGCTGTGGTACAGCGGTATTGAGCACATGCCCCATTATTGGCCGTATCATCAGATTGCCTTCTATTGACGAAGAAAGCCACTCACCCGTGATATTGTAAAACTTATAATTGGGCCTTATGTCATTAAGATCCAGCCCCACATTCATCAACTGCTCGTCGGTTTTCTTCCACCCAATGTAAAAAGTATCAGTTACCCGCAGCAAAGTATCGAGATAATAAGTCTGGTATTCACCCAGGTGGTCAAAGTCTATCTCCATACCTGCTTTCTCATAAACCATCTTACCTGGCTTACCCGTCACAGTATCATTCTCCCATACCATCAGATAAAAATAACGGGGCTGGCGGCCGCCGTATGTTTTATTGAAAAATATTTTCACACCTTTGAGGTAATCATCTTTGTATGTATAAAAACGCGCTGCTACCAATGCCTGGAACGTACCATCACCGTATAGGCCATATCCTGCCTCAGCACTCCCATCGTCATAAGCATAAAAATTTGTAAGATAAACCGTTGATGCTACCTGATTATTCTCCACCGGGTCAAAATTATCTGTCACGAGCCTGGTCTGTGCTTCCACCTCCACATCCTGGTCTGTGAACTGTGGAAAAACGTAATTGACCTTATCATTTTTAACAAAAAAATCTTTATATGGTGGAAAACTATATGAACCCAAAAACAGAGTATCGATGAGCGAAGCATCTGTCTTCTTTCGGAACACAACATAAAGACTGTCTATCGTGCGTCCCACACCATCGTTGTTCCTGAACCTGACCAACACATGATGATTAATATTCTGTGCCACATCACGGTAATGGTCTAACGGAACTGCAGTATAATCACCGAAACGCCACTGGAGAGGATATTGCAGAGCTACATCCCTATAAACAGTATCCCCGGCATAACGGTTGCGGTCTAGATAAACATAATCCACATACCAGAAGTCACAATCACTAACCAACGAAGGGAAAGAAGCTGTACCCAGCGAAGAATAAGCTACAAAACGAAAACGAAAACCCCTCTGAAGGTACTTCGAATCATTAATCTGAAGAATCACCTGGCGGAAACGGGGCTTGAGCGAATCTCCCCCCAGAGCATACCATACTGTTGTCCAACTACTATCCACAGGAGAGTAAAATTGCAAAACAAGCGAGTCTTGCTTCTCTGGCATTTCCTTATGTCCGCCTGGCTCATACATAAAAGACAAATATATAGACTGATCCGAAGGAAAAAATAAATTTATAGGATGCGAGACTAGCATATCCGAAACCACTGATTTCTCGTAACTACCATAAAACCCTCCAACACTGTCCATAGCATCAAACTCTACCACACCTATAGACGGAGGATTTATGCTTCCATAGATATCTATACCACAACCATGGCTCTCCCACAAACTATCACTTATCATCAGCGAAGAAAAATCATCCCACAACGGAAGTGCAAGTGTGTCTCCTGATGCCTTATAACTTTTCCTCTGAACCGGTGCTTGTAGAAAAGACCCTATTGGAAGCACTACTTCCTGTGCAGAAATCACAAACGAAAATAAAGTCAAAACAATTACCAGAATCTTGCGCATCTAACCCTTTTTTAGTGTTGAACGAACCTGAGACTAAATAATTTTCTGTAAAGTAACAAAATTAAGTAAAAACAAAAACATTACCCGTAAGTAACAATAAATTAATGTATTAAATCCTATATTTCGTCAAAATAAAATTTACAACTTTACAAATCTTAGCATAAATTTCGCAAAAATCAAAAATTATTTAAAAATGAAAAAATTTTACGTATTGCTAATTAGTAGTTTAATGCTGATTTCCTTACAGCTAAATGCACAATTCCAGCAAAATTACATGTATTTCTTTTCTCCTGGCAACCACAAGCTTGGACATTATCAAGTTCTCGCTAGCCAAAGTATAAGTCTCACATCTAGAGAGCAAGACTCTATAACACCTGTGTCCATGGATATCAACCATGTCAATGATACTCTTTATGCTATTGATGCTACAGGGAATGTATACACTGTGAATACTTCTAATTTGTGGACAAAAATCACCCAGATAAACATAACCGGGGAGGAATTCGTTTCAATAAGCTTTGATCTATCAGGAACATGCTTTTTGCTAACTTATGATGGGGCTATGGGAAAATATACACTTTACAAGACCTTAGATTTCTCTAGACTGACAAAACTCTTCTCATTCACACGTATACAAAGGATTAGATCAATAGCCGTAGATACTACCGGCATTATTTATGCCCTGGGCATGGACGATGGAAAAGGTTGGCTCTTCCGTCTGGACACCGCATCCCAGACTGTCATAAAACTCAAAGATGCTGATGATTTCGGGTTTGCTACTGATGGGGCCATAGAACCCATGACTAACCAATACATTTTTGTGGATGTTGACTATAAGTTTTATTTCCTCAATCTTAGCACTTATAACTATAGGAAATTTCTGAGCGTAGGAATGACCTCCAATACATACAACTGCGTGGCAATAATGCCTGTAGACGTAACTACACTTACAATTAAGTCCTATGACAGTGGTATGAACCCTCTGCCTAAAGTCAAAGTCCATGCCCAATCAAACTTCTATATCCTTGATGATACCACTAATCAAAACGGAGTATTGACAGCCACAGTACCACAAACAGAATTTGACATCTGGGGGCAAAAACAGGGCTATTTTCACGCTTATGCTAATATTTCTCTTACTCATCCTGCTACAGTCAACCTTCAGCTCTCAAAGAAAAACCTCGTAACATTTACAGTCAAAGATACCCTTGGTAACACAATACAAAATCTCACATTCTCGGTCTACAACCCCAACACACATCACACTACCAGCTACACAACCAACAACCAGGGGCAGGTAACAGATACTTTCCCAAACGGTATTTATGAAATCAGAGTAAGACAGACAGGCTATGCTTCATATAATCAATATGTTAACATTCATAGTGATACAAACATTACAATTCTACTCGTACCTAAACCAGTAATACATCTTACCGTCAAAGACCAATCTGGTAATCCTCTAAGCAGCGTTGAGGTCCAGTATCAGATTGGATATTCTATAAACACAGTATGGACAAATGCCCAGGGCAAAGTAGACCTTACTGTGGATCCGGGATATGTCAAACTAACCATTCAAAAAGACAATTTTGCGACCCAATTTCTTTACCTCCAATGCACAAAGGATACAAACTTAACAGTAACAATGTCCCCTGGTTATTTACTCAGTATCACTACTTATAAACCAGATGGTATGACTTTGCTGAATACAATGTTATGGATTAACGACACTCTATTCTATGAGTCTGGGAGATCAACGCATAATATTTACTTAGCCCAAGGCACTTATAAGGTAAAAATCTATGCTAAAGGTTACCTGCCCATTGAAATGAACGTTGACCTCTCCTCTGACCAGTATTACACATTTAGCTTACAACCAGCTATGGGAATAAATGTTTCCTGCTATTACAAATACTCCTATGACAAAGAACCTGCAGATGATGCTAGAATATATCTTGATAACAAATACGTTAGCACTGGCTTCTATGAAAGAATAGAAACTACTTTTGACACTCATACAATATCAGTAGCTGTAGACGGAGATTCAACATCAACAGAAATTTCACCAACCGGAGACCAAATTGACTACACATTGAAGTTTTACCTATATGTGCTGAGTCCTTCGTATATCCAGGTACTATCAAACAACAACAAACCAATTAGTGGCGTGGATATATACCTTGACGGTGAGGAAAATATGGATTTCCATTTTACATCAGGAACCAATGGACTGGTCCAGGCTAATACATACCTAGGCTTCTACTACTACACTGCTATGTACAATGGAATTACAATAACAGGGGATCTCCAACTCCTCAAAGAGGGTGATACAGCAACTATCTATTTACCTTTGACCATCTCTTTGACCCGTGATGTTGACAAACAAATAATGCTTTACCCCAATCCCGCGGTAGATTTTATAAATCTAACAGGACTAGACCAGGGTATTGCGCAAATAATAGACATAAACGGCCGTTTGGTCAAACAGATCAAAATTCAGGACAGCCATACACAAATTTCTTTGCACGAACTCAAGCCTGGTATTTACTCCATGCGTCTAACCAGCCCTTCCAGGTCTCATACTCTAAGATTCATTAAACAATAAAACTTTGGGTTTGGGTTAAACATTCCAGCTCTTAGCACAGGATTTATTTCTTCGGGTTAAGAATTCTGGAATGCACTAGCACCTAAAATAGGCGGCCTGCGGCCGCCTATTACTTTTTATCTCCTACCTATATCTCACAAACCATCTATTACCAGGCCACAAGATTTAAACCAGAGAAAAGTGTGACCATTGTCCGGGCAATAAAATAATGAAATCACTGCCACGGAACTAATTTCCCTATAGCCTGGAGCACAATCTAAAACGTGCTATATCCACAGTATCTCTCAAGCATTTTTCTCAAAGACGAAAAAGTAAAATAATACAAATGACCCTGTTCATACATCTCCACAGGTTCACCTTTATAATAACAAGACCGATTACTACGGTCAAATAGGCCAATTAAATTTAAGTTACACAGACCATTTTGTTTACCTCTAAGAACTTGTGAAATAATAAAATTTACAAAAAGCACACTGGTGTTTTTGCTAAATTGGTTCAAATCTGTATTACTGCTTTCCACACAATGACATAAAAAGCGAGGCTGCCCGCATGGGCAGCCTCGCCAGGGTCCACCTGAACATACTTACTAAACAAGTTGCTTAGCAGCTGCTAATGCCGCTTGATAATCAGGCTCATCCGTAACCTCGGACACATATTCCACATAACGAACAATCCCGTCACGGTCAATAACCACCACACCTCTTGCCAGTAGCTTCAACTCATCAATCAAAAAGCCATATTTCGTTCCAAACTCTCGATACATGTAATCAGACAGAGTTATAACACGGTCTATGCCTTCGGCAGCACAAAAACGTGCCTGGGCAAATGGCAGGTCCACAGAAATCCCCAGAATTACAATATCATCAGATAAATTAACAGCTGCTTCATTAAATTTACGGTTTTGCGTAGCACATACAGGTGTGTCCAGAGATGGAAACACAGAAAGTATGACAACCTTGCCCTTGAAGTCCGAGAGGCTAACAGACTTGAGCCCCCTGTCAACTAACGTAAAATCAGGAGCTTTGTCCCCTGGCCTCACTCTATTACCTACTAGATGAATATGTTTTCCCTGAAATTTTATTCTCGAATCTGACATGATTTTTTGTTTTTTAAGTTTAACTCATCACAATATAAGGAATAAAGCACAAGTTTTTGGTCAGCTAAATAATATTTGATATTTTTTAAGAACAACTCTAACCTACATTTCACATGAAAACTGCCTACAAATTTCTTCAACTGTTACAAGAAAATAATAACCGGGAATGGTTTCACGAGCACAAACAGCTGTACAAACAAGCTCGAGAGCAATTCACTAACTTTGTCCAGCTACTGATTTTACACATTTCAGAATTCGACAGAAGGATAATACATTTACGGCCTGAAGCCACAGTTTTCCGGATAAATCGTGACATACGCTTCACCAGGGACAAAAGCCCCTATAAACTTAATTTCGGAGCTGCAATAGCACAAGGAGGAAGACGTGGCTCTTATGCAGGGTATTATTTTCATCTCCAGCCAGGTAACTCCTTCCTGGGTGGGGGTGTTTACTGTCCTGGCAAAGAAGTTCTTGATGCTATAAGAACAGAGATATACAACAACCCACGAGAATTCATCGCTATTATCGAGGACAAGCAATTCAAGCAGACATTTGGCTCCCTGCAGGGACGCAAACTAAAAAAATCTCCCCGCGGTTTTGATTCTTCTTTCCAGCATATTGACCTGGTTAAATACAAGGACTACATAGTATCCACACCTATTGATGACAAGACAATTCTCTCAGACAAGCTGCTTGATTATACTGTGGAAATTTTCCGCATTCTCCACCCTTTCAATGAATTTATTAATAAAGCTGTGGATAAGCTACGGGGATAATTTTTCCTGCCATTGCCTCACTGCAGCAAAACTAAAGTTTTGGTAAAGCATCACTGGAAGATCCTACTGTGGAGATTGCCTGCTCTTTTCGCTTGGCACTCTTAAATCAATAAATTCTCAGTCACTACAATTATTGTGAGTACCGTCTCCTATAGCTCCACCACTCCTGTCCCATCAACAATCTCAAGACGGTAAACATCTGCATGGAGAGTAAAATTATTATAAAACTCATGAATAATATAACCAGAAAAATCCTCGATCTGGTCTTTACGCACAAGGTTTATAGTACACCCACCAAAACCTCCACCCATCATACGGCTACCAGTTACACCTGGATGCTGGAGGGCCTTGTCTACGAGCAAGTCTAGCTCTGGACAGCTTACCCCGTATAGATCCCTCAATCCCTCGTGAGTCTTGGTTAATAATTGTCCCAATTCCTGCCATTTACCTTGCTTTATGGCATCCTTGGCACGCTGTGTCCTGTCAATCTCCTCGACCACATACTTAACACGCTTGAAATTAATGTCGCTAATCAACTGCTCTATATCTCCAAGCATGTCCACAGTTATATCACGGAAACTTTGTACCTGTCGAAAATGTTGCTTCACAATCTCCAGTCCCTCACTGCATTGTTCCCTTCGTTTGTTATACTCCGAGCTGACGAGTGAATGCTTGACATTTGAATTCACCAGTACAAACTCCCATTCTTTCATATCCAACTCCAGGTATTCATATTCCAGAGTCTTCGTGTCCAGGAAAATAGCATTATTTCTATGTCCAAACATGGAAGCAAATTGATCCATAATACCACACTGCACTCCGGCATAATTATGCTCTGCCTTCTGTGAAATAAAAATCAGGTCTTTCCTGTCAAATCCCAGGTCAAAGAGGCTACTGAGCCCATAAGCTATACAATTCTCCAGGGCAGCAGATGAAGACAACCCGCTACCTATAGGTATATTACCACCAAAGACAAGATTAAAATTCCGGATACCAACCCCACGCCGCTGCATCTCCCTGATAACGCCAAGCACATAGGCATTCCATCCAGAGAAGTCACATGTATCCACCTGGTTTATATCAAAGCTTATTTCCCTGCCCAGGTTAGCAGCAAAAATATGTGTCTCACCATTTGATATGGAGAAAGCACCCCAGATATACCTATCAATAGCAGCTGGCATCACATATCCATCATTATAATCCACATGCTCACCTATGATATTAATCCTGCCAGGAGATGCTATGACTAACTGTGGTTCTCCATAGCGGCTCCCAAATAACCATAATATATGTTCCAGGACTTCATCCATGATTTATCTAAAAATTATGTAGATACTAACAACCACCAGCAATATAAAAATTGCTGCAGGATAAACGACTTTCCATGGTTTTATATCTACCCTGTGTGTATATTGCAATTTGTATGGCTCACTGAGCGGCCATATTTTCCCAATAATGATCATTAGCAAGGTGTTAAAAACAAACAATATTGCCATTACGTGCAAATAATGTGGATAATGCTCCGCACCCACTAATGGCTTGATAACAAACTGGCTAACAGAGTACAATACCACACCTGACAACAGACCTATTTTAGCAGCCAGAGCAGGGACATAACGGGTCATGAAGCCAACCACAATAATCGTAAGAATTGGTATGTTATAGCAACCATTTACTTCCTGTAAATAACTAAACAATCCCTGTGGTGCACGTGCTATCAGCGGTGCCACAAACATAGCCAGCAATGCCAGGAAAATGCCAAAAATCTTGCCCACACGCACCACCTGCGCTTCTGTAGCATCTTTCCTTAGATATGTCTTGTAAATATCCAGGCCAAAAAGAGTCACTGCACTGTTCAGAGCTGAGTTAAAAGAACTTAGTATTGCACCGAATATTACAGCAGCAAAAAAGCCTGCAAAAACAGGAGGCAGCACAGCATTGACCAGCATAGGATAAGCCTGGTCTGGATTATCCAGATGACCATTGAAATAATGAAAAGCTATGACACCAGGTAGCACCACAATAAACGGAACAAAGATTTTCCCCAGTGCTGCCAAAAATAATCCCAGTTGTCCTTGCTTCAGGTTTTTAGCAGCCAGGGCACGCTGTATAATTGCTTGGTTTGTTCCCCAGTAAAAGAGCTGTACCAGCATCATTCCTGTAAAAAGAGTAGCAAAAGGCAGGGCTGAATGTGGGCCACCTACCAGATGGAATTTTTCCCTTTCCTGCACAAAAAGTTCTACCAAGCCATCCAATGGATTGCCTTTTCCTATGGCCATGAGTCCAAAGACAGGTATCAATAGCCCTCCTGTGAACAGTCCCACAGCATTAAGTGTGTCTGAAACTGCCACAGCACGCAGACCACCAAAAATTGCATAGATAGACCCCACTATGCCTATAGCCCAGACAGTTATCCACAAAGCCAAAGTCTGTGAAATATGAAACACCTGTGCTACATGAAACATTGTGCTCAGTGCCAGAGCACCTGAATACAGCACTATTGGCAAAAATATCAGACCATATCCAGCCAGGAAAATAGCAGATGTCAATGACTTTGTGGCTGTGTCAAAACGGTCTTCCAGAAATTGTGGGATTGTAGCTATTCCCAGCTTGAGATAACGAGGCAACAGATACACTGCAGTAATCATTATAGCTACAGCAGCCAGTACTTCCCATGCTGCTACAAGTATACCTTCGCGAAAAGCCGAACCATTAAGGCCTACTATCTGTTCTGTAGAAAGGTTTGTCAAAAGAAGTGATCCGGCTATTACCACACCCGTCAAACTCCTGCCACCAAGAAAATATCCTTCTTCTGTTTTATCCTCTTTTTTGTGTGTGAGCAAATAAGTTATAAGAGCCACCAATCCCGTAAAAAGCAAAAAAGCAAAAAACTGCATAATTGTTCGTGCTTAAATAATTATCATAAAAAAAACAAAATATCCTAAATTATTTCAAAATCAATGCCACATCATTTCTCTATTTCATAGATCGAGAGTGTGACAGAACCAGCAAAAAGACGAATATCTTTCTTTCGAGGCAGATCATAACATAATCTATCCAGGCCTCCATTGACAATAAACTTGCGATAATTTCTAAAATGCTCTCCACCCACCAAAAATTCTATTAACCATGTCATCATTCGTCCCAAGGCCCTGGTTCTGTTGTCGTAATAATAGTCCACAACCAGCAGATGGCCACCAGGCCGGACAATTCTCATAGCTTCTTCAACAATAGCACGGGCCATATCCCATGGCTTTTCGTGCAAAGCAAAGCTAACCATTGCCAGGTCAAAGCTATTATCTGGGAATTGTGTCTTTGTTGCATCACCCTGCTGACAATTCACTCCATACTTTTTCGAAACCTCCAGCATGGCAGGAGATAGATCCACACCAATGATCTGGTCAAAATCTTTAGCCTGAAAATACCTTAGTTGATCACCTGTACCACAACACAGGTCTATTACACGTCTGGGTCCTAATCTTCTGGCTTCCAGGGCTACACGTCTGCGTAAACCTCTGATAAAAGGGCCAAGAGTTGGATCATAAATACGTGCCATTAATTTTCCATATCCATTTCCCATAATATTATTTTTAACTAAATGGTTATTTGAAAATAATTGTATAAATTTAAAACAATTTTCGTGCGAATATGGTAGATAAGACCAAATATTATAAAGCCAAACTCAAAGAACCTGATTTTCTGCGTATTGCCAGATTCATAGAAAAGAATTATGGTATCCGTCTACCTTTGACAAAAATCATTATGGTGCAGAACCGTCTTTACAAAAGACTGGTAGCCACTGATATAACTTCATTCGAAGAGTATGTTAAATTTGTGTTTTCTCCAGCTGGCAAGCTAGAACTGGAAGCTATGGTGGATGAAATAACAACAAACAAGACAGAATTTTTCAGGGAAAAGGCCCACTTTGAATATCTGGACAAAAAATTTTTCCATTCTGCACCTAGAGACAAAGTTTTTAAGATATGGAGTGCTGGCTGTTCTACGGGCGAAGAGGCATATAGCCTTGCTATCACAGCCGAAAAACACAGAATAAAATATAGCATTGTAGCTACCGATCTGTCTGTAAAATCCCTGGAAGTTGCTAAAAAAGGTCTATATCCCCAGATGGCCCTTACTCATGTACCTGGCGAGATCATTTCAAAATTTTTCGAGAAAAAATATATTGATGAAAAGATTTTTTATCAGGTAAAAAACTTATTGAAAAATCACATTAAATTCTATAAATTAAATCTCAAGAGTTCAAGCTTTAACGTACCTTTTGATCTTGACATTATTTTCCTGCGTAATGTCTTGATTTACTTTAGTATGGAAACCCAAAGCCAGGTTTTAGCCCACGTCATAGAACATTTAAGTCCGGGAGGCTTGCTGTTTATAGGTTTCTCTGAAACCATTTATAAAAGAGATTTACCTCTCAAAAGGCTTGGTCCTTCAATTTACAAAAAGATTTAAAATGGAAGAGCTAATAAAAATATACTTACCTGCTATTTTCATTATTGCTCCAATATACGCTGTTATTGTCAGGATACTGTTCAAAAAATCATTCTTAGCAAAATTAGGCTATACATTAATTGTGCTAATAATTGTATCGACTCTGACAACTATTACAGTAGAAAAACTCCATTTACCTAAAATAATAGGTATTGTTCTACGTGTCACTTATCTTATACTGACTCTAGTATACCTCAGAACAGAGATAAAAATTCTCAGGGAATTAACACACAACATTGGGAAAATTGCTGACCTTAACCTAAATATTTCCATAAATCCAAAACATACAAAAAGAAAGGATGAATTTGGAGACCTGGCCCGCTCTCTGAGCAAAATGCAATCACAGTTCACCCAAATGCTTTCCTCTTTACAAAATAGTTCCCAGGAGCTATCCAATACCAGTGACACCCTTTCCTCCATCTCTCAAGAAGTCGCAAACAGTGCTAGCGAACAGGCCTCCTCCACAGAAGAGGTATCAGTTTCTCTCGAACAAATATTAGCTTCTGTAAAATCCAATGCTGAAAATGCACAAACAGCTAAAACTATTACTACACAAACCTCTGAAGATGTGGAGAAAAACAAAGAAGTTATTTTCAAAGCACTGGAAAGCATAAAAGAGATTAATAAAAAAATCATACATATTTCTGATATAGCAGGTAAAACAGAAATTCTATCAATAAATGCAGGTATAGAAGCTGCACGCGCTGGTGAGTCTGGTAAGGGATTTGCTGTAGTTGCAAAAGAAATTCGCAAACTATCTGATGATATTCAAACCCTGACAGTAAAAATAAATAATATGGTTAAAGAAAACCTCACAATATCTAGACTGGCAATTAACAAACTTGAAATGATAATAATAGGCGTAGCCCAAAGCGCAGAACTGATCAGCAACATAGCTGTAGCAAGCCGTGAGCAAGAAAACACTATTCAGCAGATCAACAACGCAGTTCTCCAGCTTAGTACAGCCACTAATCAAAATGCTTCTTCGGCTGAAGAAATGGCTACCTCTGCAGAAGAATTACAAGCATTAGCCCAGAGTCTTAATGAACTAATTCACCAATTCAAACTCCATTAAGGCCTTTAAAATCTTTATCAAAATGAAAAAAATCATAGATTTCTTTTACCCCAAAAGCGAGCAGTCATACTTTGACCGGCTTAAAACACAGGCTTTCATAATTATTATGCTAATAAGTATGGTCATTGTGTTGACTGTAATTATTGCTGGCTTTGTTTTGAAAACAGAAAATTTTCTTTACAATGTTGTCCCTGGCGCTATTTTTTTTATATTGACTATTGCCTATCTCTTTACCTTAAAATTTACCAATATAAATCTTGTGGGCGATATTTCATCGCTTGTTAATGTTTTATTAATGGCTCTGGTTATCAACAGTATACCTCCTAACATCTCTGTACTTTTTAAATACATGGGCGGATTTTATACTATTCTTGGTTTGTATGTTTTCTCTGTGCTGTTTGCCTCGCCCAAAATTCTTTTGGTTAATGCTTTGATAATAATTCTTTCTACACTAAGAGTTTATTTGTATACCATCACACACCAGCCAGATGTTACGGATCTTGTCCATAATGCTATTATCAATCATGTCACAACTGTTGTTTTGATGACAATTTTATTATACCTTACACAAATATTTACTCAAAAATCTATATCCCGTGCAGAAAAGATAGCCAGGCTTAACCAGCAGCAAAATGAAGCTCTTATCAATATTCTTGAAAACATTGACCTGAGCTCCCAGGAAATATTTAAGACCAGCGAACTGCTATCTGAGACTTCGCAAAAGCTATCACAAAATGCCACAGAACAAGCTGCTACAACCGAGGAAATATCATCATCCATGGAAGAGATGCTAGCCTCTGTACAATCCAATACCGAAAAATCTGAATATACCAACCATATTTCCTCCGAAGCCTCTGAGAAGATGAAACAAAATAAAGAACTAATTCTCAGCGCACTAAACTCTATCAATGATATTAGCAAAAAAATTCTTGAGATTTCTGAAATCGCAGACAAAACTGATATTTTATCTATAAATGCAGCTATCGAAGCAGCCAGAGCAGGCGAATCAGGTAAAGGCTTTGCAGTGGTAGCCCAGGAAATTCGTAAACTGGCAGACCGCACTCAAAAACTGGCCCAGGATATAAACAAACTCTCCCAGAAAAACATTGAAATCTCACAAAAAGCCTCACAGCAGCTCGAAACAATAATACCCGAAATTATCAAGAGTGCAGAACTAATACATAATATTGCTATTGCTAGCAGGGAACAAGAGAAAAATATAGAATCAATCAATAATGCTATTCTTCAGCTATCTAACTCTACCAATGAAAATTCCGCTTCGTCCGAAGAACTATCTGCCTCGGCAGAGGAACTTCTGGCACAGGCAGAAAAACTAAAAAATCTCGCTTCTTCTTTCAAAAATTTCATTTAAAACAATAAAAACATCTTACTATGAAAAAAATCGTTGTAGTAGGTATTCCAGACACTTACTTAGATGACCTTATCAGCAAACTGGAAAATCATCCTAAATGTAAATCAGTGGAAATGATTTATACTGCACAGCAGTTTTTCAATGATTACAAGCCTGGTTCTGCTGATGCTCTACTGATTGATATTTCCATACCAGACAGTAATTTTACTGAGTTTGCCAAAGAAGCAAGAAAACTAGACAGTAAAACATTGATTATCGGAGTAGCCACCAGAAATGACTCTGTTGATGTAAAAAAATTCAAAAACAAAATCCCAAACTCTCAATTCCTTTTCAAAATAGATGACAATACGGCAAATGTAAACCAGATCTTTGACTGGCTGGAGAACAAAGGACGTATGAAGAAAAAAGACAAAGGAATTAAAAAGACTATACTGGTCGTAGATGACTTCGAAAATACCCTTAACATCATAGAATACACACTCAAATCCAATGGCTATGAAGTTATCGGTGCACTTAGCGGTAAAGAAGCTCTTCAAAAATTACAGCAAGGAGCCAAGCCAGACCTGATAATCACAGATCTAAACATGCCAGGCATGGATGGCTTTGAACTAATAAAGGCTATTCGCAAGATGCCAGGCCATGAACAAACACCTATCTTTATCCTGACAACAGATTTTAGTTTTGAGAAAAAATTACGTGCTAAAGAACTGGGTATTAATGCCTGGATACAAAAACCCTATAAAATCGAAGAATTCCTTAATATCATAAAACAAACCCTGAGCTAAAAAACATAACCAGATGTACGAAGACCTGAAAAATCAATTCATATCAGAAGTCAAAGACTTACTCGACAGCACAGAACAAAACTTGTTATTACTCGAGCAAGACATTAATAACACGAGATATGTACAGGAGATTTTTCGATCCATGCATACAATCAAAGGTGCTGCGGGTATCTATGGCTATAACCGTACAGTAGAAATAGCACATAGCTTCGAAAACCTCTTTGCCCTCATAAGAGACGGCAAACTCTCCATTGAAGCAAAAATTATTAGCCTGGCACTGAAAGCAGTTGATGTTATTCTTTCTCTGGTAACATCTGACAGCGAAGACCAGGTACCACAGTCTGTGACACAAGAATTATTAGACGAAATAAATACCATTACATCAAACATCAAAAAAACTGAACCTGCCAAAAAAACAGCTGAGCCAAAACAACTCAATACTTACTACATCCTTTTCGAGCCAGATATTGATATAAATAAGCGTGGAGTTAAACTAGATTCTATATTATCGGATTTCCAGGACTTTGATTACAAAATAATTACCAAACTTAGAGACGATAAGCGACCTAGCAAAGGCAAACTAGCTGATTATTACGAAATTATAGTCGCCAGCCAATATTCTGCAGACGACCTTAAAGCAATATTTCTGTTCACACCACACGAAGTAAATATAACACAAATAGCAGACTTCAACTTATTCGCAGACAACAAATTTCTGGATTTTTACGACAAAGCTGTAAAAATAGTTCCAGATACAACTCACAGACTTAAACTCCTACAAGACTATGCTTCAAAAATACACGATAAATTCATAAAGGCCACAAAGCAAACCGATTTACCACAAACAGAAAAATCAGAAAAACAAGAACCTATAATAGGAATTGAGGAAATAAAACAGGTCATTGACGAAACAAAACAAAAATACCTGCAATACATTAAAATTCCTGCAAAAAAACTTGACCTGCTTCTCTCTCTTGTTAGTGAGCTTATAATCAACAACTCCCAGCTTACCGAAAGCTCCTCAAAGCAAGACTATGAACAGGTACTCCAGCTGAGCGAAAATATTTCTAAAATCATTAACGAAATAAAAGAAACTACACTTCATCTGAGACTTATAGAAATCAAGACTATATTACCACCCTATTACAGACTGGTCCGCGACTTATCACTCAAACTTGGGAAAAAGGTAGATTTTATCGTCGAAGGCTCAGACACACACATTGATAAAACAATTATAGACAAGCTCTCATCTCCTTTGATGCATATCTTGAGAAATGCTCTAGACCATGGCATCGAGCCACCAGAAGAAAGACGTGCAAAAGGCAAGCGAGAAACTGGTATTGTCCGCTTTATTGCTTATTATTCCAACACCAATGTCATCATTCAGATCCAGGACGATGGCCGAGGCATTGACCCGGAAAAAGTAAAACAAGTAGCATTAGAAAAAGGCTTTATCACACCAGATGCAAAGCTGACTAAAAAAGAAATATATGACCTATTGTTTACACCTGGTTTTTCCATGGCAAAAAAAATCACTGACATTTCTGGACGTGGTGTGGGTATGGACGCCATCAAAAAAGCTATCCTTGATCTGAGAGGTGACATAGAAGTCGATTCCGAGGTTGACCTGGGTACAAGTATCACAATCAAACTCCCTCTTACCCTGTCAATTATAGAAACCCTTCACGTCTCCTCCGCTAATATGCACTTTCTCATACCTCTGTCCAATGTCATCCGTTGCGACAAAATTAATTTCAAACAGATACCAAAACATTCTGGCCAACGCATTGTGCTCGATGACCAAATCATACCTTATATTGACATTACCCAATACCTTGGCCTGG
>JALVRO010000116.1 GCA_027031265.1 Bacteroidales bacterium
CTTATAGGCGTATTGCCAAATATAAAAATAGGTATTTTAGAAGAATTATAACCAGAAACGCGGATATTTATGCTCTTTCCTATTGCTTTTAACATTGAGTCTGAACGCAAAAGACCTGGATTACCAGTATGAGACCTAAAATCACCAATACATTTCAATTCCCCTGTGTTTGGGAGGTATTCCCAATTCCATACTATTGACATTTTTACCTCTACTATCAAAGCAATATCCTCAGCTCTCTGCACTGTTCCTGATTTTTTAACTAATGCAACATCAGCTGGAGACCTACTTGACAGGCCTATTTCTTCACATACAACACTCTGAATAGCATATAATCCCAATTTTTTAGCAAGAGGCTCCAATAGGTCCTTAACCCATTTCTCAGTATATGTGCCTATTAAAGCATTCCTACTTTGCAGAGTCGTCTTTCGTCCTTTATAATCCCTGGGCCAATAAGCCAAATACCTCCCATCTTCAGTTTCATAAAACAACTTCTCATGTCCTACCAACTTTATGTAACTTTCAAAAAAAGCCTCCTCTGTATTTTTATTCCATAAATCCATCTAAGAAAATACTGGTTATTTAAAAACAAAATTAAAGAAAATCTGTCCACTTCCCATGAAAATCTTGCAAATCTTTCTCACAATTCTGTAACACATCTTCCCATTGCTAAGCATAGCTTTGATGCATAAATTAAACATAATCCATATTTATCATGCTAAACAAAACCATCAGATTCTTTCTTGAGAACAAACTGGTCACAGTCATTGTCTTGACCCTGTTTATTGGCCTGGGCATTGCTTTTTCTCCGTTCAACTGGAGGACCTTTCTCCCCAATGACCCTGTGCCCGTAGATGCCATTCCTGATATTGGCGAAAACCAACAAATCGTCTATACAGAATGGCCTGGCCGTTCTCCTCAGGATATTGAAGACCAGATTACCTATCCCCTGACTACAGCTTTGCTCGGTATTCCTGGCGTTAAGTCTATCCGCGCTAGCTCTATCTTCGGGCTATCAAGTATTTACATTATCTTCAAGGATAATGTGGATTTCTACTGGAGCCGTACACGTATCCTCGAAAAACTTAACTCCCTGCCTGCTGGCACTCTGCCCGAAGGAGTAATACCTGCCCTGGGACCTGATGCTACAGCCCTGGGACAGGTGTTCTGGTACACGCTCGAAGGTCGCGACTCGCTGGGCAGACCAACAGGTGGCTGGGACCCACAGGAGTTGAGAACAATACAGGACTTCTTTGTCAAATATGCCCTGACTTCTGTCGATGGCGTATCAGAAGTTGCCTCTGTCGGTGGCTATATCAAAGAGTACCAGATAGACATTGACCCTGATGCTATGAAGGCATACAATGTCACACTAAACGACATTGTCCGTGCAGTTAAGAATAGTAACCTGGACGTCGGCGCACGTACCATCGAAATAAACCGTGCAGAATATCTTGTCCGTGCCCTGGGCTATGTCAAGAGCCTCAAAGACCTGGAAAATTCTGTGGTTAAAGTCCGCAAAGATAATGTACCTGTCTTACTTAAACATGTAGCCCACATCAACTTCGGACCAGAGCCACGCCGGGGTGGGCTGGACAAAGACGGTAGCGAAGCAGCAGGCGGCGTGGTCGTAGCGCGTTATGGGTCCAATCCCCTACAGGTTATCAATAGTGTTAAAGCTAAAATTAAAGAAATCGAAGCTGGCTTACCTTCCAGAGTTCTGCCCGACGGCACAGTGTCCAGGGTTACGATCGTGCCTTTTTACGACCGCTCCGGCCTTATCAAAGAGACTCTGGGTACCCTGGAAGAAGCTCTATCTCTGGAAATTCTTATTAGCATACTGGTCGTACTCGCTCTGGTAATGAATCTTAGAGCTTCACTGCTGATTTCCACACTGCTGCCCCTGGGTGTGCTGATGACATTCATAATGATGAAATGGTTCGGCGTAGACGCCAATATCATGGCTCTCTCTGGTATTGCCATTGCTATCGGTGTCATGGTCGACGTTGGCATAGTCTTTACCGAGAATATTATCCAACACCTGGAGCGGCGGGAAAACAAGAATATTCATGGCCATAAATTAATGCACGTAATTTATGAGGCTACTGTCGAAGTGGCTCCTGCTGTCATCACATCTATCGCGACAACAGTTGTTAGTTTCCTGCCAGTATTTGCTCTGCAAGCATCAGAAGGGAAACTGTTCCGTCCACTGGCCTTTACAAAGACTTTTACAATGATTGCAGCTTTGTTCATCGGCACAATGTTTATCCCAATGTTTGTGCACTTTGTATTTTCTATTAAAGTCAATAACCAGAATATCAGACGTTATTCAAACATAGTATTAGTTCTGGGTGGACTGGCTCTAATATTTCTCGGACTGGCGCCACTTGGTGTGACAGCTATAGCTCTGGGCATCAACAATTTCTTGGCTGATCGCTGGCCACAAGACAAGCGTAAATTTGTTAGTATCATCAACCTGGGTATTATCGTTCTTCTTGTGCTTTATTACCTGGCCACCTATTGGTTACCTCTTGGTGCTAATACCAGTATGCTCAGTAATGTGCTTTTCGTCGCAGTGATTATAGTTTCTGTCCTGGCTTTTCTCTCTTTGTTCATTATTTTCTATTCAAAGATTTTATCCTGGGCTCTCAGGCACAAAGCTTTATTCCTCGTTATGCCAATCATTGTTTTCCTGTGGGGTCTTACTATCTGGCAGGGTGTGGACAGGCTCTTTGGCTTTATGCCTGGAATTATTAAGGAAACAGGCGTGTGGGAAGGATTGGAAAAAGCTTTCCCCGGCCTGGGTAAAGAATTCATGCCAGCACTGGACGAAGGTTCATTCCTCCTTATGCCTACAACAATGCCTCACTCTGGTGTGGAAGAAAACCTGGAGGACATACGGCTCCTCGACCGACGTGTCAGCTCTATCCCTGAGGTAGAAATGGTTGTTGGTAAATGGGGACGCGTGGCTTCTGCCCTGGACCCGGCTCCAATATCCATGTTTGAGAACATTATCCTCTATCGCCCCGAATATATACTGGACGAGAAAGGACACCGTATGCGCTTTAAGGTTAATAAAGATGGTACTTTTGTGCTCAACGATGGCTCTACTTACAATCCCAGGACAGACGGCTTCCGCCTCATTGACCGGGACATTCTTATCCCTGATAAAAAAGGTAAATATTTCCGTCAATGGCGGCCTGGTATCAAATCGCCAGATGATATCTGGAACGAGATTGTAAAACAAACAAAGATTCCAGGGCTCACATCTGCGCCCAGGCTACAACCTATCCAGACCCGTCTGGTTATGCTCCAGACAGGTATGCGCGCACCGATGGGTATAAAAGTCTTTGGGCCAGACCTCCAGTCCATCGAAAACTTTGGCCTCCAGCTCGAGAAAGTCCTCCAGCAAGTTCCAGGCATACAACCAAGCTCTGTCTTCGCTGACCGTGTCGTGGGCAAACCTTATCTGGAAATAATCCCGGACCGTGTCAAACTCGCACGCTACTACCTGACTATCAAAGAATTCCAGTCAATCATCACATCAGCCATCGGAGGCATGGCTCTATCCTCTACTGTAGAAGGTAGAGAACGCTACCCAATACGTGTGCGTTATGCCCGCCAGTTCCGCGACAACCCCGACGACATCAAAAAAATTCTCATACCTGCTAAAACAGGCGCACAGATTCCTTTGGGACAACTGGCTGATATTAAATACGTCCGTGGTCCACAGATGATAAAAAGTGAAAACACATTCCTGGTCAGTTACGTGATCTTTGACAAACTGCCTCAATATGCTGAAGTAGACGTGGTCGAGAATGCCCAGAAAGTTATCAAACAGAAAATCAAAGACGGCAGTCTCAAAGTGCCTTCGGGTGTAACTTACAAATTTACAGGCAACTACGAAAACCAGCTCCGCGCAACAAACCGACTGATGATTATAATACCTCTGGCACTCATTGTTATTTTCCTTCTGCTCTACCTCCAGTTCCGTTCTGTTACCACTTCAACCCTTATTTTCTCAGGCATTTTCGTGGCATTTGCTGGCGGCTTTATAATGCTGTGGCTATACGGCCAACCATGGTTTATGAACTTTACAATAGCAGGCCAGAACATGCGTGACCTGTTCCAGATGCACACAATTAACCTGTCTGTGGCTGTGTGGGTAGGTTTTATTGCGCTTTTCGGAATAGCTACAGACAACGGTGTGCTGGTCAGTACCTATCTGATGCAAATCTTCGAACGCCGTAAACCACAAACCATTGATCAGGTCAGGGAAAATGTCCTCGAAGCAGGACAAAAACGTGCCCGTCCTGCTATCATGACAACAGCTACAACACTACTGGCCCTTCTGCCTGTGCTCTCCTCGACTGGCAAAGGATCTGATGTGATGGTGCCAATGGCTATTCCTATCTTTGGCGGCATGATCATAGCAATACTAACAATCTTTGTTGTGCCAGTCCTCTATAGCCTGTGGCAGGAAAGAAAAATCAAAAGACAATTAAAACACTCACAGTCAAATGAATAAAATTCAGACAAATATGTCTTTTCTGGGTGTGTCCCTGCCCCACAGGCAGGGTCGGTCTACGGCTTCGGTCTCGCTTTCTGCCCACTGGTGGTGGCTATCACAAAACACAGCTTTACAATCATGGGTTAGCAAAACCAACTCACAGATAGCACATTATCACACAATCCCGCAGCGGGTCTGGGTAGCTTACTCTGCTCGCTCCCAGACCCAAGGCCACCACACAGTAGCAGAGGCGCTCACCCTACGCCTCCGCCCTCACACCAAAAGGCCCAAAAACGTGAAATATGAAGACACAACGACACTTACGCTCTTAATTTACAGCATATTAACACTTAATCATCAAACTCATTTTTTTGACCAGCTCTATAAAATCTTGCAAACAATAGCATGAATCATATAACACAAACGGCATTTATAACACCTAATTTTACAAAAAGAATTTAAACACAAAGTGATGAAAAAAATAATCCTTCACACAACAGTAATAATACTTCTGCTCAGCCTATCACTGACAGGCCTCAAATCACAGGACACAGTCCTGGTACGCTATCTGGCAATAGCTGCCCAAAACAACCCAGGGCTCAAGGCTAGCTTCAACACATACCTCGCAGCTCTGGAAAAAGTGCCTCAAGTTGGCGCTCTACCTGACCCTCAGCTACTGTTTGGAGCTTTTATAATGCCCATTGAGACACGCACAGGCCCACAACAAATAAAAATATCTGCCTCCCAGATGTTCCCTTGGTTCGGATATCTAGGCGCTCGCAAAGATGTGGCAACCCGGCAGGCCAGGGCAGCTTACGAAAACTTCCTGCAGAAAAAAGTCGAGCTCTTCTACCAGGTACGCTCCACTTATTATGAGCTTTACTTTCTGCACAAAAGCATCCAGATAACTGAAGAAAACCTGCGCCTGCTCGAAATGCTACGACAGCTGGCCAGCGTGCAAATACAGGCAAACAAAGCCTCTGCTATAGACGGCTTGCGCGTTGAGCTTGATATGGGAGACATGGAAAACGACCTGGCACGTCTCAAGGACCTCTATAGCACAAAGATGGTACAGTTCCAAAATCTTCTCAACATCGACCAGCTACCGGACTTAATCCTACCAGACACTCTGCAGC
>JALVRO010000117.1 GCA_027031265.1 Bacteroidales bacterium
TCAAGAATAAAGGAATACAACCATTACTTGATGGTGTTATCCGTTACCTCCCAAGTCCGGTGGACCTACCACCTGTTACTGGAATTAACCCATTTACAAAGAAGGAAGAACAGCGTTATCCCGATCCAGAGGATAGCTTCGCTGGTCTTATCTTCAAGATAGCTTCTAATCCTTTTGTCGGTAACCTGGCTTATTTGCGTGTGTATTCTGGTACTTTGCAGTCTGGTACTACAGTTTATAACTCACGTACAGGCAAGCGGGAGCGTATAATGAACCTGTACCGTATGCACGCTAATAAGCAGAATCTTATTAAAGAAATCAGCGCTGGTGATATCTGCGCTATTGTTGGTTTCCGTGATATAAAGACAGGTGATACACTCTCTGACCCCAAGCATCCTGTTGTTCTGGAGAGTATCGAGTTTCCTGATCCTGTTGTTTCTGTTGCTGTAGAGCCTAAGACACAGGCTGATAGCCCTAAACTGCAGGAAGCACTTGGTCGTCTGCAGGATGAAGACCCTACTCTGATTGTGGAGACACATCCTGAGACAGGCCAGATCTTGATGCACGGCATGGGTGAACTTCATCTGGAAGTCTTGACCAATCGTCTGAAGGAAGAATTCAATGTCAAGGTGAACACAGGTGAGCCAAAGGTTTCGTACAAAGAAGCAATCACAGAAACTGTCGAACATCACCATGTTCTCAAGAAACAAACAGGTGGCAAGGGTAAATTTGCTGAGCTTCTGATACGTGTTTCCCCTATAGAAAGCAATGAAAAAGGCCTTGTTTTCGAGGATAAGACAAAGGGTGGTGTAATTCCAAAGGAATTTATCCCTGCTATTCAGAAAGGTCTGGAGCTAGGTATGAACACAGGTCCTCTGGCTGGTTATAAACTTCATGGTATAAAGGTGGAACTCTTGGACGGCTCTGCTCATCCTGTTGATTCTGATGCTTTGGCTTTTGAGATAGCAGCAAAGGAAGCATTACAGGAAGCTGCACGCAAGGCCAATCCAATCTTGCTTGAGCCTATTATGAAGCTTGAGGTTTTTGTTCCAGAGGAGTATATAGGGCCTGTGCAGTCAGATTTGAATCGTCGTCGTGCAGAGATTCAGGGTCTGGAGGAGAAAAATGGCTTGCAAGTAATCAAAGCATATATACCTCTTGCAGAGGCTTTTGGTTATGTTAATGATTTGAGATCTATCACATCTGGACGTGGAAGCTCCAATATGGAGTTTTCGCACTATGCTCCTGTACCTGCTGAAATGCAGGATGAGATTGTACGTGTTTTAACAGGAAGACTTTTTTAAACAAAATAAATAAAAACTCTATGGCACAGAGAATTAGAATAAAGTTGGTCTCTTACGACCACAACTTGGTTGACAATTCGGCACGTAAGATTATTCAGACCGTTAAGCAGACAAATGCGACAGTAAAGGGACCTATTCCTTTGCCAACGCACCGTCGTATTTTTACGGTGAATCGCTCTACTTTTGTCAACAAGGAGTCTCGTGAGCAGTTTCAGCTCAACACACACAAGCGTTTGATTGATATTTACAATGTTTCACAGAAGACACTTAACGCTCTGATGAAACTTGAGCTTCCTTCTGGTGTTGAAGTTCAAGTTAAAGTACTGTAATCATTTAAATTAAGTTTTAACTAAAAATTTTGGAGATATGCCAGGCTTAATAGGGAAAAAGATAGGAATGACCTCTGTCTATGACGAGAACGGAAAGCAAGTAGCCGTTACAGTCATTCAGGCAGGTCCGTGTGTTGTTACCCAGATTAAGACCAAAGAAAAGGATGGATACGATGCTATCCAGCTTGCATTCGACGATATGAAGGAGAAGAACACAACCAAGCCTATGCTTGGTCACTTCAAAAAAGCAGGAACAGAACCTAAGCGTAAGCTTGTGGAGTTCCGCGGTAAATATGACGATATCAAGGTTGGGGATACACTCACAGTTGATATTTTCAAAGACGACCGTTGGGTTGATATCGTTGGATGGTCTAAGGGTAAAGGTTATCAGGGCGTTGTAAAACGCCATGGATTTGCCGGTGTTGGTATGCAGACACACGGTCAGCATAACCGTCTGAGAGCACCAGGTTCTATTGGTGCATCATCTGATCCTTCACGCGTATTCAAAGGTACACGTATGGCTGGACATACTGGTAACAAGCGCGTGAAAGTGATTAACCTGCGTATTATGAAGGTTATCCCAGAACATAACCTTCTCATTGTTAAGGGTGCTGTACCCGGTTCTAAAGGTTCTTATGTAATAATCGAAAAGTAAGATAGACAATGGAAGTAAAAGTTTTAAATATTCAAGGTCAGGATACGGGCAGAACAATCGAGCTCAAGGATTCAATTTTTAATATTGAGCCTAATGATCATGCTATTTACCTTGACGTGAAAGCTATCCTGGCAAACCGCCGTCAGGGTACACACAAGGCTAAGGAAAGAAGCGAGATTGTTGGTAGTACCCGTAAGCTCTATCGTCAGAAAGGTACTGGTAACGCCCGTCGTGGCGATATCAAGAGTCCTCTTCTAAGAGGAGGCGGACGCGTTTTTGGTCCTCGTCCACGTGACTATTTCCAGAAGGTTAACCGCAAACTCAAATTGCTGGCTCGCAAATCTGCTCTTACTTACAAAATGCGCGACGGAGAGATTACCGTTGTTGAAGATTTCACTTTCGAGCAGCCTAAAACTAAGAAGATTATTGAAATTAGAAATAATCTTAACATACCAGAAAAAAAGTCTCTAATTGTTTTACATTCTAACGATAAAAATGTATATTTGTCCGCCCGTAATTTGAAAGATACAGATGTAATTGAGGTGTATAAGCTCAATACATACAGTATTTTGCGTTATAAGCATCTTGTATTTACCGAGAGCTCAATCAATTACATCAACGAAAATTATGACAAATAATTTAAAACGGCACTAAAATGGAAATTCACGACATACTATTGCGCCCTATAGTATCTGAGAAGATGACTCAACAGGGAGAGAAGCTTAATAAATATGCCTTTGTGGTTAATCCAAAGGCTAACAAGCTTCAAATCAAGCAGGCTGTTGAGCAGTTTTATGGGGTTCGTGTTGTTGATGTTAACACAATGAATTACAGAGGAAAAGTCAGACGTAAATACACTAAGTCTGGCATTATTTACGGACGTACTAATCACTTCAAAAAAGCTATTGTTACTTTAGCAGAAGGTGATTCAATTGATTTCTTCAGTCAAATTTAATCTTGTTGAACAATGGGAATTAAAAAGTTAAAGCCTGTAACACCAGGACAACGACATAGAGTAGCAATTACTTTTGAGGACATCACAAAGACTACACCTGAGAAGTCTCTGACAAAAGGATTGCGCAAGTCAGGTGGTCGTAATAACCAGGGACGAATGACCGCACGTTATATTGGCGGTGGCCACAAGCGCCTTTATCGTATTATTGATTTCAAGCGTGACAAAGAAGGTATCCCTGGTGTCGTTAAATCTATTGAATACGACCCAAACCGTAGCGCACGTATTGCTCTTGTTGTCTACAAAGATGGTGAAAAGCGCTACATCCTTGCACCCAAAGGTTTGAAAGTAGGCCAGGAAATCCTATCTGGCCGTGGTGTAGCTCCTGAAGTAGGCAATACCCTTTATCTGGACGAGATACCTCTGGGTACTGTTATTCACAACATAGAACTTTACCCAGGTAAGGGCGGTATGATAGCTCGTAGTGCTGGTACGTATGCACAGCTGGTAGCACGTGAGGGTAAATATGCCATTATTAAAATGCCTTCAGGAGAAATCCGTAAGATTTTGACTAGCTGCAAAGCAACTGTAGGTCAGGTGTCCAATCCTGAGCATTTCCTCGAGAAAGTCGGTAAAGCTGGTCGTAACCGTTGGCGTGGACGCCGTCCACGTGTCCGCGGCGTTGCTATGAACCCAGTAGATCACCCAATGGGTGGTGGTGAAGGTAAGGCTTCTGGTGGTCATCCACGTTCTCGTAAGGGTCTGTATGCTAAAGGCAAGAAGACCCGAAATAAGAAGAAGCCTTCTACTAAGCTTATTATTGAGCGTCGTAAATCTAAGAAGAGAAAGTAACGTAATTTAAATTTTTGAACTATGGCTCGTTCACTCAAAAAAGGACCTTTTGTTAACTATAAGTTATACAGGAAAATACAGAAGCTCAACGAGGAGGGACGTAAGGAAGTTGTTAAAACCTGGTCCCGTGCTACTATGATTATCCCTGACTTTGTTGGACACACTATCGCTGTCCACAATGGTATGAAGTTTATCCCTGTTTACATTACAGAGGATATGGTAGGTCACAAACTTGGTGAATTCGCAATGACTCGTACATTCCGTGGTCACGCAGATAAGAAAAAGAAAAAGTAAGTAACTCGTTGATTCATTGTGCTTTAATTATTAAATTTTTAAGAAAATGGGTAAAAGAAAAAGAATATACGCTGAAAAGCTGAAGGAGGAGCGCAGTAAGAAAGCTTATGCCGTACTGCGTAACTACCGTCATTCTCCGCGCAAGGTGCGTCTGGTAGCAGACCTTGTACGCGGAATGGACGTACACGAAGCACTTGATGTTTTGCAATTCACAAAGAAAGCAGCTGCAGAGCCTATTCGTAAACTTTTGCTCTCTGCTATGAACAACTGGGAGCAGAAGCACGAAGATGAAAGAATAGAAGATGCAGACCTCTATATAAAAGAAATATACGTTGACGGAGCTGGGATGCTCAAGCGTATCCGTCCACGCGCTCAGGGTAGGGCATTCCCTATTCGCCGTCGCTATAGCCATATCACTATTGTTTTAGACTCTAAAAACAACGAAGAATAATGGGACAGAAAGTTAATCCAATTGCAAATAGGTTAGGTTTTATTCGCGGCTGGGACTCTAACTGGTTCGGCGGAAAAAGCTATGCCGACAATCTTATCGAAGACGAACAGATCCGTAAGTATCTGCGCGTTCGTCTGGCTAAGGCTGATATTTCACGTATTATTATTGAGCGTACTAACAAGCTAATCACCGTAACCATCAGAACAGCACGTCCCGGTATGATTATTGGCAAGGGCGGTAAGGAAGTAGACAAGCTCAAGGAAGAGCTGAAGAAAATTACAAAAGGCAAGGAAGTTCAGGTTAATATTGACGAGGTTAAACGCCCAGAGCTTGATGCACTCATCGTGGCAAATAACATTGCCCGTCAGATAGAAAACCGTGTTGCATACCGTCGTGCAGTAAAGACAGCCATTGCCAACTCTATGCGTATGGGTGCTAAGGGTATTAAAGTACGTGTTTCTGGCCGTCTGAATGGAGCCGAAATGGCACGTAGCGAGGAGTACAAAGAGGGTCGTATCCCTCTGCATACATTCCGCGCCGATATTGATTATTCCCTCGTAGAAGCACACACAAAGCAGGGACGCCTTGGCGTGAAAGTATGGATATTCAAAGGCGAGGTTTATGGCAAACGTGACCTGTCTCCACGCGCAGAAACACAAAAAGCTAGACCAGCCGCAGGCCGTGGTCGCCGTGGTGGACGTCGTGGCCCAAGACGTTAATCTGTTTAAACAAAACTTTGTTGAACTATCAAACTGACAAGCTATGTTACAACCAAAGAAGCTAAAATACCGTAAG
>JALVRO010000118.1 GCA_027031265.1 Bacteroidales bacterium
GTCTTTGTCATAAGTCCATTTTCCTGTGATACCTCCAAGATCATATACACCACCTTCCTTGAAGCTCATTGTGATTCCATCTGGATAATATGCTTCTGGGAGGCTCTGGACACGTGATTCCTCTCTCTGTATTTCCTCGTCAGAAGCTTGATATTTATCCTTGAATTGATCCAGATATTTATCAAGATTTTCTATACGGGATCCGACTATCTCCCAGGTACCAATGATTTGTTTTTTTATGTCTTTCTGACAAGATGTAGAAAAAATTAAAAATGTGAATAAAATAGCTACCAGTCTGTGAGCTCTCATAAGTTTTTATTTTTGAATTTTAGAGAATTTGTAAACAACTATAAGAGCCAGTGTGCTATCAATGTCCTGCTTAGCTTTGAGCACTAGCTTCTTTGGTTTAAGCTCCACAATATCCATATTTGTCTGTGAATTTGGGAAAGCAATGTAAAGCTTATTATCCTTTACATACCATTTTGCAGGTTGCTTGGCGTTTGGCAAAATCAAAGTGCTATCTGATTTGAATTCAAAAACAGCACCCTTAGCCTGTGATGCACTCTTTAGCATATCACCCTTAAAACCCTCATAATTAGAATAATACTCAATCATCTGCTTTGACGAAGCAAGCTGATTCTGATATGTCTGATAATAAAGAGAATCAATGGCATTATTCAAGCCTCTTTCTTCGAGCTTTTTGATGGAGTCTTCTATAATCTGTTTAGTTTTTGTAGCATTGCTAATAGCATAATCAGCCAATTTGTGGAATGTCTCATCCATGTTCTCATAAGTAATGGTGTCAATCTGCCATTTACCAACAATCATTTTCTCCTTGGGTGAGTTCTTGCATGAAGACAGAACGACCGCAAATATCGCAGCCAGGCCCAGTACATAAATTACCTTTTTCATAAATCTTAGAATTTTTAAGTTTTGAATAAATTATTATCTCATCTCAAAATTACAAAACATTTTCGTACCAAAAAATCTATAACAATAATTAATGAATTTTCAATGATACCCCAGCGTTAAAATTAATTCCGAAATTTTTAATATAATTGTCTTTGAGACGGTAAATATTATTCATGCCATAATGAAAACGCATCTCTACAAAGTAACTAATAAAAGTAAAGTCTAAAGACAAACCTAAAATAGGCTCAATGCCATAGTCGTAAAACCTGTAATTATTCTTGTTTAAAAGGAAAGGTTCCTGTCCACTGAAGCCAGAAACAGACATTAAATAACCTGCATATCCTCCCACACCAAGATACATTGGACTATGCTCACTCTTGAACATAAGATAACCACCAGCCTGAGAATATGAAAATGTCTCTATATAAATAGGCTGGAGATATTTAATTCCACCTTGCTCAAAGCCAAGCTCCGTACGAACCTGCAAGGACTTCCACAAATGAAAATCTCTACTAAACTGTGCATTAAAACCAAGCATTGGACTAACTTTAGAACTTACCTTTGTTCTCCTATCCTGACTTGTCAGATTTACACCCATTGAAATATTAAAAGCCTGGCCAAGTAAAGCATAATGAAAAACTAAAATGTATAGTGCTAAGAAAACTTTTTTCATGGCTCAGAAAGTTTTTATTTTTGACATAAATACATAATACAAACATAAAGTCCAATAAAAATGATACGCAAAATTCTTTCCTTAGGTTTAATCCTGTTAATAAATTTTTCTATCTATGCTAAAAAAAATAATCCAGAACATTCTTATACCATTGGCGCGATACAATTATCTGGTAATCACGTTTTAATAAATATGACACATAGCATAATTTTTCTAAAAATGGAACGCTAAAAAATACTGTAAAAAATACAAGATTCATTAACTACAAAGGACTAAAAAATGCATTTTGTACTCTCAAAGAACTTGAAACACACACTAAATACATGACACAGCCTCCATAGATCAATTTAAATGGAGCTGGTTCGACAAAAACGAAATTCAGATTCGTACCGTTAAATACCTCTGCATTGACTCTACACAAACATTAACATATAAAACCCGCTTCACTATACCAAGAAGCATAAAACTCAGTAAAACATTGGACGGACAAGAGGTTGTAACAATAAACCATAAATAAACAAAACCATGAAAATAGCTATAGTTTCATTACAATTCGAAAAAACAGCAACCGGTGGCGGGGGTGTGCATGTGCAGAACATAACAGAACAGTTCCTCAGCCTCGGACACCTGGTTATAATACTATCCATTCACACAGACAAGACAATAAATGATTTTCCACTCAAATACGACTGGGAAAAACCTTACAGCATAGAAGAACGTGACAATTTGACAGTTGTTCGTTTTCTCATTGAACAAAACATCGAAAACCCTTATGTCGGAGACAAAAACACAGAGCTAGACAGAATTATGCGTTTTTCTGAGACTGTCTATCAATGGATCATACAGCACTCAGAGGAATATGACGTTGTTAGCCTGCACGGCCACCATATAATCCCAGGATGGCTAGCACGACAGCTACAGGGAAAAGTTCGCATGGTTACATCCACCATTCATGCCCTTGAGTCTACGTACGTTACGGCCAGTGGTGTCGGCTTTGGCAATTTCGAAGCTACACAGGAGATGCTCTCACGCCTTCGCCAGTATGAAGCCATGGCAGTATTTGCAGACTTCATCATTATTAACAGTCTCAAGGTCAGAAGTGATTTTATTGAGATAGCCACAGACCAGGGATATGAGCTTAATATGTTTGAGCACAAACTAGTACTTATTGCCAGCGGCGTGACAATGGACTTTATAATGTCTGACGAACAGGTCAAACAGAAGCTCAAAGCCCTGCCAGAAGTCATTAACATACTGACCTTTAGCCGCATAGATCCAAGCAAAGGACATGAATTTGCAATACTTGGAGTGATAGAAGCAGCAAAAACAATCAAGCAAAAGATCCGCTTATTTATAACAGGCATACCCGAGTCGCAAGAATATGTCAGAAAGCTAGAGACCTTAGCACAGAACCATCCTGACAATGTAGAGATTATATTTGATTTCAAAACAGCCATCAGTCCACCAGAGGAAAAAAAACAAATCCTGGACAACAAGCATATTTACCTGCTCCCCAGCCTGCAGGAGCCGTTTGGCATGTCTATAGTCGAGGCTTCGGCCCGGGGAAACATGGTAATATCCAACGACACCACAGGACCTATGTACATGATGGAAACAGAAAGTAAAGGACAGAAGACCAGTTGGGGTTATATTACCCCTTATGGTGTGTTGGCCAAACGCACAGAGGATCCGTACCAGAACCTGCCGTCTAACATAGGCGAAGCAATCAACTGGACTATTGAGAACTGGGACACAGGTGCAGAACGTGTTATCAAGTTCAACAAACGCATTCGACAGCTATGGACATGGGAAGGAATTGCCAGACAATACATAGACCTGTTCTCGAGTAAATAACCCTGGCCTCACCCTGTCAAAAGTCCGGTAGCCACGGCAGGGCAGCTGGTCCAGGCATTGCGACCAGCCAGTAGAACCCGTCTGGAATGCTCCTGTGTCTGGATACAGCACGTCTAACCCTGTCAAAAGTCCGGTAGCCACGGCAGGGCGGGTTAATGCAATGGGCAGAGAGAGCAAATTTTTAGGCGCTGATTATGGAAGTTTTTCTGTTTCAGGTTCAGAAAAACCTGTGATGTACAACCAGAGGCGACGCACTGTTAAAGATATATTATATACGGCATCGCCTCTGGTTGTATTATTGCTAAATTTGAAGCAATCCGCATTAGCTAAAGCAATTCTCATCCACAGTATTTTTGCTTCTCGATTATCCGTAGTTCTTATCAGTTTTTGCTGAGCATGTAATTACTGTCCTTCCCTGATTACTCTCTTGGACGTCCTGCTCAACGTAAAAAGAGGCTCCTGTTTCATCAGAACTCGTCAAAGACCTCAAGGAAGTATTTTTTTAGTTTTTCCTTGACTTCGTTCATATCAACTTTGCGGCCAAGCTCTTTTTGCAGGGAGGTGACGCCTTTGTCTGTGAAACCGCAAGGGTTGATGTAATCAAAATACCTCAGGTCTGTGTTGATATTAAAAGCAAAACCATGCATTGTTATTCCTCTACTAACGCGTACGCCTATAGCGCATATTTTCTCAGGTATAGGTCGGTCTACCATCCACACACCGGGCGCTTTCTCCAGTCGTGTGGCCTGGAGGCCATATTCCTGCAGTGTACGGATAATTACTTCCTCCAGTGCATAGATATAACGACGGATAAGTATGTCCCAATTATCCAGATCAAAGATAGGATAAGCTACGATCTGTCCATAGCCATGATAGGTTATATCTCCTCCCCGGTCTGTCCTGACAAAAATTGCGTTGATCTCTTTGAGTTTCTGGTCAGATATTTTCAGGTTAAACCGGTCGCCATGTTTGCCCAGAGTGTAAACATGTGGATGTTCGACGAAGATTACTGTATTCTTTGTGGGTTGTGCATTATTTTTTAGCTCGATATTCTGGTTTAAATATTCGAGTTGGAGGTCATAAGCCTGAGGATAATCAACCACTCCCAGGTCGACAAATTCAATTTTGCGGTTCTTCATGTCATTGTCTTTTTCACATTTGTACAAAAACAGGGACAAGGGCCAGGCCCTCATCCCATGTTGTAAGAATAAAATATGATGCACGGGAATTATTATTCAAACTCCCATTCAAAGCCGTCGCGTGTGTCCTTGACGCGTATTCCCAACCTGGCCAATTCTTCGCGTATGCGGTCTGCTGTGTCAAAATCCTTACGTTTCTTAGCTTCGAGGCGCAAAGTCAGAATAAGCTCTATTAGCTTATCAACGATCTCGCTCGTTCCTTCTTCCTCATATACCAGGCCCAGAATGTCAAACACAACCTCATTGTAAAATTTCTTGACTTTCTGTAGATCCTGTTCAAAAATTTTCTCCTTACCGTCATGGATAAGGTTAATCAAACGCACGCCTTCGAACAGCTCAGCTATAACCACAGGAGTATTAAAGTCATCATTGAGGGCATCAAACACACGGTCAATTATTGGCTGAAAATCAACTGTTGACTCTGAAGAGGGCGAAAGTCTATCGAGAGTTTTTATGCCATTCATCAAGCGTTTAAATCCCTTCTCTACTGCTTCCAAAGCCTGCTCTGAAAAATCCAGTGGGCTACGGTAATGGGATTGCAGGATAAAGAAACGCACCACCATTGGACTAAAGCTACGGCTCAAAGGCAACTGGCGGCCATCGTCTGGTTTTTCAGCATCAAATAGCTCAAATAGAGTGATAAAATTGCCTAGAGACTTACTCATTTTCTGGCCATTAATAGTGACCAGATTGTTGTGCATCCAGTATTTGACCGGCTCCTTGCCGTTAGCAGCAACAGATTGTGCTATCTCGCTTTCGTGATGTGGAAACTGCAAGTCCATGCCGCCGCCGTGTATGTCAAACTGTTCGCCCAGGTATTTTGTGCTCATTGCCGAGCATTCAAGATGCCATCCTGGGAAGCCTTGGCTCCACTCAGAGCGCCAGCGCATGATATGACGAGGGTCAGCTTTTTTCCACAGGGCAAAATCAAATGGATTATGCTTTTCCTGTGTACCCTGGAGATCGCGGCTCTCTGCTATAAGGTCCTCCAACTTTTTACCCGAAAGTTTGCCATAAGGATAAACCTTGCTAAACTTCTCCAGGTCAAAATATACCGAACCATTGCTCACATAAGCAAATCCATTGTTGAGAATTTTCTCTGCCATCTCTATCTGCTCAGGTATGTGTCCACTGGCCAATGGCTGTATAGATGGCGGCAAGACATTCATCCTGCGCATGGAGTCCTGGTAGCGACGGGTATAGTAATTAGCCACCTCCATTGGCTCGAGCTGCATGATGCGAGCTTTTTTAGCAATCTTATCCTCGCCTTCGTCCGCATCATGCTCCAGATGTCCAACGTCTGTGATATTACTAACATAACGAACCTTGTATCCGAGGTATTTGAGATAACGAAAAACTATATCAAAGGTCACTGCTGCGCGTGCATGTCCCAGATGTGGATCTCCGTAGACTGTAGGCCCACATACATACATGCCTACATAAGGTGGATTAATTGGCTCAAATTTTTCTTTCTCTCTGGTCAATGAATTATAAACATACAGGTCTTTGTTCATTGCAGTGTGGATTAAACTTGTTTTGAGGTACAAAGATAATAAAGAATGACAAAAAAATCAGTTTTTAACCCTTTTCAACAAATCAATATCATGCCTGGATAGCACGACTACAACAGCATTTGTACCAAAGTCCTCGAATAATAACAGGAATCTATTACCGCGTTTGAAACAAGCAAGCGTTGACTGTGGTATTTTTTCTTTATCATAAAACTCTATCCTGAATAAATATTTTCCATGCTTAAAGGCCCAATGCAAAGAGTCTATAAGGCCAGCCTCATCAATATACCGTGTGGTCTGAATAGCAGCAAGATCCTTTTTCAGGTCCGGGTCAAGCACATCTTTTTTCTGGCTCATACCTGGCTCATGGAACGAAACATATTTAACTTTATTCAGAATACCGGCAAGCACATGTGAATCCCGCCAATAATTCAAGTCAGGAACAAAAACATTTTGCAAATTTCCCCTAAAACCAGGCACAGTCACCACATAAGCCAGCATATCGTCAGATGGCATGTAATAATTACCAGACGAATCAGACACAGGAGGCCCAATAAAAAAACTCTTTACAATCTTACCCTGGCTCCAGATCTTAACCTCAGGTGAATTCATTAGCTCCTGGCGAATGTCAAATAAAATATGCTCATTGACACGCTCTTTTTTCCTTATCCTGATGATTATATCAAACATTTTGTCCAGTTCTGGCCTGCGCACAGGGACAATACCATTAACCAGCCACACACCATCATCATTAACCAACACAACGCGATGAATATTATCCTGTGCTAATTCTATCTTATCAACCTGCTTCAGAGTCAACTCTGTTTGGTGCTTTGCTTTTTTCTTCTTCTGGTTAAAAAAAATAGCCAGACCAATTAAGGCAATAAAAAGCAGCAATCCTGGCCAGAAATTGAGTTTTTTCATCACACTAATGTTTAATAATTTTCGGTAATTCTTTTTTCAAAAGTAGCTAAGAGATATTATATTTGCTAAAGCAATTTAAAAATTTAAATTCAGAAAAAGATGAAATTCATAGTATCACGTAATGAAATTTTCCCTAAGCTTCAGCTAGTAAGCAAGGTGATACCATCGAAGAGTACTTATCCAATGATGGATAACTTCAAGTTTGAGCTCAAGGGAGATACACTAACCATAATGGGCACTGATCTTCAGACCACTATCATAAGCCACCTCCCTATAGAAAGATCTGAAGGAGAAGGCTCTATTGCCATAGAAGCACGTCGTCTGCTTGATATTCTTAAAGAATTCACCGACCAACCTCTTACTTTTGAGATCAATGACGAAAACAATAATGTTACAATATACACCGGCACTGGTAAATACTCAATTGGAGCTTATGACACAGAGGAATACCCAGAACCAGCCGAGATAGACGAAAACGAGGCTCGCTCCCTGAATATCACAGGACCAGCACTTTTCCGGGCTATTAACAAAACCATTTTCAGTACATCGAATGATGACATGCAGTTGGTAATGACAGGTATCCTTTTCGAACTCAACACAGATAACATAACTTTCGTTGCATCTGATGGTCACAAACTTGTCCGTTACCGTCGCTATGATTTCCAGGCTCCAGAGGAGAGCCAGTTCATCCTGCCCAAAAAGCCAGCAGAACTTCTCAAAACAATTGTCTCTAAATATGATGGCGATGTAAAAATAAGCTACACCAGCCGTAATGCCCTTTTCCAGCTTGATGATTACACAATTATATGCCGCTTGATAGACGGACAATTCCCTAACTACGAAGCAGTTATCCCAACAGATAATCCAAATAAACTAATCATTGACCGGATCCAGTTCCTCAATGCTATCCGTCGCGTATCTGTATTTGCCAATGAGGCTAGCAAACTTGTGAAATTCGATATCAAGGAAAGCGAAGTTATCATCTCTGCCCAGGATATAGACTTTTCTATCTCTGCCGAAGAGACACTGCCTGGACACTACGAAGGGGAGCCTATGAAAATAGGATTCAAATCTACTTTTATCCAGGAAATTTTAGGCAACATGGACAGCGACGAAGTACGTATGGAGATGTCAGAGCCAAGCCGTGCCGCTCTCTTCATCCCTACTGAGAAAATCGAGGAAGAAGAAGACGAACTCATGCTTCTAATGCCTATGATGCTGGACGAAGAATAAAACCTTTGGCCAGAAAAATTAAGACCCGCAGCATTGATTAGGCTGTGGGTCTTTTTATTAATGAAGCACTTTTTGCGCAGGTTTCACTTTCTTGAGCTCCACCTGAAAAACCAACGGGCTGTAAGGCGGTATTAGATCCAGCAAGCCCTCTTCTCCATAAGCCAGATAAGAAGGTATAATGACAAAGGCCACCTGTCCTTCGCACATCTGTCGTATAGCCATCTCCAGGCCAGGGATGACTTTCTCGTCGCCTATCTTAAACCTGAAAATCTGTTTTTTCTTGAGCGTTGACGAGAAAGGCTCACCATTTATAAAATAAGCTATGTAATTGACATACACCGAATCGCCTGGCAATGGCCTGAGCCCATGACCGTCCTTTACCCTGGCTATATACAGTCCACTAGGCTGCAGCTCAAAATGATAATCTGGATGCCGTTTGATATAATCGTCAATAAGCTGAGGCTCTAGCTTGCGCCTGTAATCAAGGAATTTTTGGTGTATCTCTTCCACGCGTTCAGGTGACAGTACCTGCCTCAGGCGAATATAAAAAGTCATGCTATCCTCTGGCGTCATTCCCTCTGGTACCTGCATATTGACATTGTGTGTGAGGAATTTTATAGCATTGAGCTTAAAGACAGCGCTATCGCCCTGGTGCATCATCATCAGAGCACGGTCAATACTGCCCGGCATTGTATCTTTGACCACCACTGTGAATCTTTCCGGGAGGTCACGGGAGTCAAACATCAATGAATCATGCCAATAGACACGCACATCTATCACTGCCCCTCCACCCATCACAGGCCTGGGTGCCCTTCTATGTTTCTCCACAAAATAATATTGTATGCCATCCCTGGTAGTGTGAAAGCGGTGTTTTTTATTACAAGCAGACAACACAATGATTGCCAATGTTATAACTAACCACCAACGTTTCATTTCTCTTGATTTTTGAACTGCTGCAGTTGGGAAACAAACCTCTTAATCTTCTGTGGATTTGCTTCCAGAGCACTACCTATAACGACAATATCTGCACCGGCATTGTATGCTTTGATCATTTGTTGCTCATCACGTATGCCACCTCCAACCATCAGAGGCAGATCAATATTTTGCTTTACTGCAGTGATAACAGCCTGTGGCACTGGAGAAGAAGCATTACTCCCTGCTTCGAGATAAATGAGTTTCATACCCAAAAGCTCTCCTGCAACTGCTGTGGCCACTGCTAGCTGTGGCTTATCCAATGGAAGGGAATGAGTCTGTGTGATATATTCCACACTTGTCTTACCATGGCCACCTACCAGTATATAACCCGTTGGGATAACCTGCATACCGCTATCTTTTAGACGTTTGGCAACGAGTACATGTTTACCTATTAGATATTCACTATTCCGTCCAGAGATCAAGGACAAGAAGAGAATGCCATCTGCACCAGTATAAACCTGCTCCAGATCGCCGGGAAAAAGAATCACTGGCAAAGGACTGTGTTCGTGGAGATAGTCCACAACTGCATCAACAGCCAAAAAAGTCAGACTCCCTCCCACAAGGAAAAAATCAAACTCTCTCTGCTCTGCAGCTTTTATCACAGGCCTGTAATGATCTGGGTTAAATTTGTCCGGATCTAGCAGAACTGCAAGTTTTTTGCCTTGTCCTAGATTCAACTCATTCATACCGGGCAAGTACGATTAAATTGTTTTTTATGCGATAATAAGTGAATTTCACTCTTGTATTACCAGGTAAATATTTTCCGTAAAAATAGCCAAATTTTGAAATACCCTGCTCAATAAACACTCTCAATTGCTGGGCGAAAATAACATTTTCCCTGCCCATGAGCTTAAACATTGCCTCTTTGCCCATCCATGCCAGGGCTAATTTCTGATTATCTCTGCCAAAGCCTGCTTGCTCATCGGCACTGAGGTATCTCCCGGCTAGCTTATGATAATCACGCGACAGGGAATCTATATCCACAGCACAGGGCAGTCTGTCCAGACACACAACAGCATAATCATGTGAATGACTGATAGACAGGTAGCCATCAAAATCTTTCAAAAAAGGCCTGCCATGCGAATCATACTTTATCTGCGGCAGCCTGCCCAGATAATCCCTAAGTAACAGGCGTACAACCAGCCACTCCTTTTTCCTTTTCTCTGAGACAAAGTGGCTGTAGACCTGCCTATCTTCTGCCGTAAGCAAGGGAAGCAATTTCTTCTCCAATACGTGGAGATCAAATTGTGGTAAATGAGCCAGTAACAAAATCATTTTCAAGGCTTTAGATCAATTTCCCACCTGGACAGTATGCCTGTAATTACCAATTGTGACAAAGCTAAAAAATTCTGCTTGATTTCACCCTGACAAGATTAATTTTTGCTCATTGCAGGAAGCACAAGCTAACACAAAACCTTCTAATGTTGCAAGGAGCCATTTTGCATGCTAACATAAGCCAGGAGGCACAACGCCCTGCTGCGAGATAAACATTGCAGGGTGCTTAACGCACCCCTGCAATTGAATAACAAAGAAATGGTGGCGAGCATACAAAAACGACCGGCCCAGGGCCGGTCGTCTGTATATTTACTTAACATCCTTGACTTTCTGGACAATGGCTTCGAAAGCCTCAGGATGGTTCATAGCCAGGTCAGCCAGAACCTTACGGTTGAGCTCTATACCAGCCTTTTTGAGCTTACCCATAAATTGTGAGTAAGACATACCATGCTGGCGAACTGCTGCATTAATACGGGTAATCCATAGACGACGGAAGTCGCGTTTCTTCTGGCGACGGTCGCGATAAGCATACAAAAGGGCCTTTTCATAGGCGTTCTTTGCAACTGTCCAGACGTTCTTACGACGTCCGAAGTAACCTTTTACACGCTTGAGAATTTTCTTTCTTCTTCTGCGTGATGCTACGTGATTTACTGCTCTTGGCATAGGCTTTTAGTTTTTTGACCGCAAGCGTTCCGCACAGGGCGGAAACTTCTGGAGCTCGCGCTCGGGTTTGAAACTATAACCTCTTTTTATGAGAAAAAAGAGAAAAAACTGTGTTTAACTCAATCCCAGGGCGCGTTTGATGTTCTTAACATCAGCTGGCTCGACTGTAGCCCAGCGGTTAAGATCGCGCTTCTGACGCTTAGACTTGTTAGCAAACAAGTGGCTGTTGTAAGCGTGACGACGACGAATTTTTCCTGTTCCTGAAAGCTTAAAACGCTTTTTAGCACTACCTTTACTCTTGATCTTGGGCATTGTTCGTAGGTTTATTTTTTTGTTTTTTAGCCTTTTTAGTTGGTTTAAGAATAACGATCAATCGACGGCCTTCCATTTTTGGTGCCTGCTCTGGCTCAGCCAGATCACCCAGCTCCTCAAGCAGCCGGTCCAGAAGTTCACGTCCCTGATCCTTGAACAAGATAGAACGTCCTTTGAAGAAGACAGAAGCCTTAACCTTATTACCCTGTTCTAAAAATTTACGTGCATGATTTAGCTTAAACTGAAAATCATGCTCATCAGTGTGTGGAGTAAATCTTATCTCTTTGATCTCAACCTTTGCTGCTTTCTTAGCCTGTTCCTTTAATTTCTTCTTCTGTTCATAAAGAAACTTGCTATAATCAACGATCCTGACTATCGGTGGATCTGCCTTTGGGTTTATCTCCACCAGGTCAAGATCCATCTCATCAGCCATGCGCAAAGCCTCATCAAGAGGCACTACCTTACTTCCACCTTCCACGTTCTCGCCTACAAGGCGAACCTGAGCAGCACGTATCTGCTCATTAATACGATAACGGAGTTCGTGCTCCCTCTTACCTCCTTTTTTGGACAATTCTGTAATTTTTAAATTTAGCCTTGCAAAAATATAATTTAATTACAAATGCACAAAACTTTACACCGTGATTTTTTGGGATTTAATAAAAATTTGATTGCACACTTTTTTTGGCTATTTTTAAATAAAAACTATCCATGAAAATCAACTCCAGGACCATTATTGGAGCTATTGCAGGCGACGTCATCGGTTCTACTTATGAAGGCAACCCACACAAAGTAAAGTATGACTTTGATCTGTTCAAAGGTTACAAAACTTTTACAGACGACACAGTCCTTACTGTAGCAATTGCCGATGCACTCATACATAACAAACCGTTTAAAGATTCTCTTCTTTACTGGGCACGACGCTATCCTAATGCCGGGTTTGGTAGAGGCTTCATAAACTGGTTTGAATCTGAAAATCCCCAACCTTATAATAGCTATGGCAATGGTGCAGCAATGAGAGTCAGTCCTATTGGCTTTGCATTTAATGATCTGGCGACAGTGCTGGACAAAGCAAAGGAAAGCGCTGAGGTCTCACACAACCATCCCGAAGGCATCAAAGGGGCACAGGCTGTGGCTGGAGCTATTTTCCTGGCCAGGACAGGTCATAGCAAAAAAGATTTAAGGAACTTTGTGGACTCTGAAATTGGTTATAATCTCGACTTTACAATACATACAATCCGTCCTTTTTACAGGGGCAGCACAGCATCATTTCAGAGTGTACCAGAGGCAATAGTGTGTTTCCTCGAAAGCGAGGATTTTGAGTCAGCTATCAGAAAAGCCATATACCTTGGTGGCGACACAGACACAATTGCCTGTATCGCTGGCGCCATTGCCGCTGCATATTACAAAGAAATACCACAGCCTTTTATAGATCTCCTGGAGGAGCTCTTGCCTGATGAATTCAAAGAAATTATTAACGAATTTGAGCAAAAACTAAGCTAGAACTACCGGGCATGACTGAAAAGAAAAAAATACGCTATTGTACTGAGTGCAAGAGGGAAGCAATGAAATTTATTCCCTCTGTGGTAACAATTGGAGAGTTTGGACTATACCTGTGTGAGAAACATTTTATCGAATGGTTCGAACATTGGGTAGAAAAGACCATTGAAGAATTCCACATGTTTGACAGGGACGGGCCTGTGCTAGTAGCGCTCTCTGGAGGTAAGGATAGCATGGTGCTATGGTATGTGCTGAACAAACTTGGATACAAAGCCGAAGGCTTTCACCTGAACCTGGGTATAGGAGAGACATCTGAGCAGGCACAGCAAAAAGTCCTCGAGCTCGGTCAAATTATTGGCAAAGAGCCTTTTATCATCAATATTACCAAAGAAATAGGTGCAAGCATCCCAGACATTGCCAAAATCTTCCTAAGTCCTGCATGCTCAATATGTGGACGAATAAAAAGATATTTTTTCAACCGGATAGCACGGCTACAGGGCTTCAAAGTTGTGGCTACTGGACATAATCTGGACGACGAGGCAGGGTCACTACTCTTTAACCTCATCAACTGGAATGAAAAATATTTAATCCGCAAATATCCTGTACTTAAAGAAGATACAAAACTTGGACTACCACGGAAGGTCAAACCTCTAACACTAATGAGCGAAGACAGGATTTTGCTTTATGCCCAGCTAAATAATATACCATTCTCATCAGAGCCCTGTCCTCTGGGTCAGGATGCAAAACTCCATATTTACAAAGACATACTCAACCGGGTTGAACCCAGAACCAAAGGCGTTAAACGTAACTTCTACCTGCGCTTCATCAGAAAATACCAGAGGCTTTTCCAGAGCCTGGCTGTGGAAAAACAAACCACAATGCAGAAATGCCAGATCTGCGATGAGCCCAGTCCTTCCCAAGTATGCCTGGTTTGCAAGATTAAATTAGCTGTCCAGGATGCCAGACAGAAAGAAGACAAAAACGATACACATCATTAGAATAAATCAATTTCTGGAATCAATATAATTTTTGTATATTTATAACAAACCCCAAATTACATGGTCATGAAAAATATAATTTTTATACTTTCCTTAATCTTTGCCATAGGCATAAATAGCACGGCTAATGCACAAGACAAATACGTTGAATACTACAAATTTAAACCTCTACCCTATGCAGTAAATGCTCTGGAACCATACATTGACTCAACTACAATGAACATTCATTATTACAAACATCACTTTGGCTATTACAATAAGTTTATCAAGCTAATGAAAGAAAATAACATAGAGCCCCGTCCCCTGCGACAAATCTTTATGCATGCCAAGGACTACCCACAGAATCTGCTTAACATGGCAGGAGGACACTGGAACCACACTTTTTTCTGGAATAGCATGTCACCGGACAAGACATCACCAAGTCCTGTGTTTGTAGAAGCAGTAAAAAGCGATTTTGGGAGCTGGGATAATTTTGAAAAAGAGTTCAAGAACAAAGCTAAAACACTATTTGGCTCGGGCTGGACGTGGTTAATTATTACCAAAAATGGCCACCTGAAAATCGTTAACACACCAAACCAGATGAATCCCCTGATGGGCACATGCCGGTATCACGGCTTGCCTCTTCTGGGAATTGATGTGTGGGAACATGCTTATTACCTCAAATATCAATACAGGCGCGGAGATTACGTGGACAACTTCTGGAAAATCATAAACTGGACAAAAGTCTCTGACCGTTACCAGAAAGCCCTGGAGCTGGTTAAATAAAGACTACTAATTTGATAAATAGCAAATTCACAGAACACACAACATACAGGGAGGGCCATAGGCCCTCCTTTTTTTGAATCCTTATACCAATTTCTAAACACGAAGTTTACCCAAGCATGTCACAAAGCTGCTCCAAGTTTTAATTTAGACCAAATATATTTTAGAAATGGTATAATTTCTCACCTTGAAAGCGGAAAATTTCATTCAAAAGCCCCAAACACTAGCCACGTGCTTGCCCTTTTTTATGAAACATTAAATTTGTTTTAAAAAAACTTCAGCCATGAAAAAAAGCATTTTGTTTTCACTGATGTTAATCATTCTCTCCTTTAATGCTATGGGCCAGGAATCTCAGTCAAAGCTTTTCTGGCGTTCTGAGATGGGCGTTGCTTTCACAGGCACAGGTGATCTTTGGGGTATGACCATGAAAAATGGACTTGGCTATAGTCTAACAAATCATCTGGACATGGTCGGGTACTTTGAGCTGCAGGACTTCAGAGTAAACAATATTAACGTTGGCCAGGACTACCGTAATCTGGGGATAAACTTTTTGTATAACTTAAACTTATTCAAGGCTTTAAAACTAACCCTGGGCCTAGGCTCCTATGTAAGAAATGCTATGATAGTGTCTAGCTATGGTATTGAATATCTCACAGGTGAGCCTGCTTATATTCTAAGGCCTGAAAACAAGTACTGGTCTGTTGGCTATTACACAACGCTAGGCTTTGAAGTGCCAATCTCAAGCCGTGTGTCCTTTACAATCAATCTTTCCCTGCAGAACGACACAAAGGCGGATATTACCGAGACAGCCAAGGCAGGTATAAAAATCAGGTTATAAGACCATATAAACCAAAACCTTTGCCCCGCAAGGAGCTTTTAGCACGCTTGCGGGGAACGTGCGGTATTAATTGGTGTAACGCAGAGAAACAATGCACGGCTGCCACCGGGCATGCTATAAAAAAGTTGCGAGGTGTCAGAGACACCTCGCAACTACAATCCACTTGTGGGATAAGTAACACGGGGATACTTAGAGTTCTATGTAACAATAGTTATAAAAATCTTAGCGCTTCAGTTCCTGGTGCATAACTTCTTTGATATGCTCCACGAACTGCTGCACTGTCATTGTGCCTTTGTCTCCCTCGCCCTGGCGGCGGACTGAGACAGTACCGCTCTCTGCTTCTTTCTCACCTACGATAAGCATGTATGGAATATGCTTAATTTCTGCATCACGTATCTTACGTCCCACTTTCTCATTACGGTCATCCACAAATACACG
>JALVRO010000119.1 GCA_027031265.1 Bacteroidales bacterium
AGTGTGTAAAGCACGTCTTTGCGTTCGGATATCCACGCCACACTCTCCACATGAAGGGTGTGAATACCAAAGAGCAATGCCACAGCAAAGGCTATCCAGTTGTTCTTGCTAAGCCTGAGGATTATGAGAAATACCAGCACAGTGTTGAGAACATGCAACAGGATATTGGTCAGGATAAAGATCCATGCCACAGGCTGCCCGTCTTTTTGCAACATGTGGTAGTTGAGGGCAAGGCTAAGTATTGACAATGGGTGGTAATTGCCCATCCAGTAACGGTGCTCCAGGTTTTGGGAAGCAAACATTTCTGTGACAGAGTGCCAGTCCAGCTGTTTGATCATAGGATTGTTGAGCACATAAGGGCGGTCGTCCCAGTTGGTGAATTGGTTATTTAGTGCAGGCAGATAGACAAGGAGCGTGAGTATAGCTGCCAGGGAAAGTAACCATAACCTGGGCTTCGTGGCCAAGGTTGTGTCATTGACAAGAGAATCAGGACGGCGCTGTGCGCCGTCTGTAACAGGCTGCTGTTGCCTGCCGGTAGTGCGTCTTTTCCTGTGAACGACCTGGGCAGCCATGGTCAAGACTTTTTATGATGCTGGATACCAAGGTATTTTTCTATTGTGCTGACCAGTATATCAATTGCCACAGTATTATTACCACCTTCGGGGACAATGAGATCTGCGTAGCGTTTGGACGGATCTATGAATTGTTCGTGCATAGGTTTGACTGTCTCGAGATAACGTTTGAGCACAGTCTCCACATCTCGTCCTCTTTCGCGTATATCGCGGCGTATAACACGTATTAGGCGGTCGTCAGCATCTGCATCGACAAAGACTTTGATATCAAATAGGTCCCGGAGCTCTGGTATTGTAAGCACCAGAATACCCTCGACGATGATTACTTCTTTGGGTTCGATATGTATTGTCTCCTTAGACCGGGTACATGTGATGTATGAGTAGATAGGCTCCTCGATGGCCAGTCCTTGTTTAAGCTGTTTTATGTGATTTATTAGAAGCTCGAATTCGATAGAATTAGGATGGTCAAAGTTTATTTTCTGTCTTTCCTCCAGGGGTAAGTGACTCTGATCTTTATAATAGGAATCCTGTGAGAGGATAGCTACTGAGTCCCGGGGTAATTTTTCTATAATTTTCCTGACAACAGTAGTCTTACCTGAACCTGTACCACCTGCTATTCCTACAACGAGCATTTTTCTATTTTTTTATTTATAAGGTTTTTTTTATTTTTTCCTCAAATTTATAATCTGAACAAATTTAGTAAAATTATATGAAACCGAGGATAACTTTTATAATTAACAACAGATCCAGACAAAAGCGTCATGTCATCAAGCGGATAGAGGAAGTCTTTTATGATTATCCCAAGATGGTATTGCAGACAGAGTACAGGTATCATGCAATGATTCTGACTCAGCAACATGCTGATAGTAGTGATATAATAATAGCAGTAGGAGGAGATGGGACGTTTAATGAAGTACTCAATGGGCTGATGTCTTTGCCTGAGAGTGTGCAGGAAAGAGTGGTACTTGGTCTTATTCCTGCTGGTCTGGCTAATGATTTTAACCGTTCGCTGGGTATACCTTCTGATATCTATGAGCTCAGATTGTTGGTCGAGGCAGAGTCTTTTGTTGACCTGGCTGTCGGTCATGTAAAATATAGGACGACTTATGATAAAGATGCTGAGAGATTTTTTATAAATGAGGGAGAAGTAGGCATTGCTGCTGACACAGTGCGCAGGATAAACAATAGTCCCAGGCTCTTGACTAATAATATGACTCTCACACTGGCTACATTGCAGAGCTTTGTTAATTTCAAATATCCTTATGTACGTGTGATTTCTGATACTGTTCAGTGGCAGGGACGGATAACAAGTGTGGTTTTTGCCCTGGGTAAATATTTTGGTGGTGGACTGGCCATAGCACCAGATGCGGATTTGCTCTCTGATAAGATGCATTTGATTCTGGTGGAAAAGATTGGTTCACAAGACTTTGCAAAGAGTCTTTATCAACTGAGACACGAGAAACGTGTGGATAATCCGCGGGTACATTACTTTGAGACTAGCCAATTGATAATAGAACCTCTGGAGGAAAGGGAGGCATGGGTACAGGTAGATGGGGAATTTCTAGGTAAAGCGCCTGTAGAGGTGCGACTTCTACCTAAACAGGTGAGGGTTATAGCCCCACAAAATTCTTAACAAAAATTTTCAAATTCGGCTTTGAATAATTAATCGTAATTTTATACTTTTGCAGTGCAATTGTGCAACTGACCCGTGGTGTAATGGTAGCACAGCAGACTCTGGATCTGTCGGTCCAGGTTCGAGTCCTGGCGGGTCAGCTTTCTTTTTATATAGAAAATTGTGGGTCTGACCCGTGGTGTAACGGTAGCACAGCAGATTTTGGTTCTGCTTGTCCAGGTTCGAATCCTGGCGGGTCAGCCAGGAAGTAAGGACTGCCGCAAAGCGGCAGTCCTTTTTTTGTAGCTTTTTGTCGAGGGCAAAGGCTTTTTGCAATATAACTGAGCCAATTATGCTCAATAATGACTAAAGTTTCACCTGTATATGTTTTTTATGATACGAAAGTAATATTAGGTATAATTATATGTAGTTACTTTTGTGTAACTCAGAAAGCTCACGTGTTGGGGTATCGAAAGAGTTAAAAGTCCGCACAAATTTTGATATATTTGTTGTAACTTCATAATAGAAGCTATTAGATATGGATTGTATGTTAGTATTTGAAAACATTAGGATATGATGGAACATAAGGAATTATTTAAAATAGAAAAAGGGCATCATAAAGCAAATTCTTATACAGGTATATATGGAATGCATAAATATTGGTCAAAAAAGCCATATAATATAATCAGAACTTTTATAGAAAAATATTCTAGTAAAAATGAAATTGTTTTAGACCCCTTTTGTGGCTCTGGTATATCGGTTGTTGAAAGTATAATTCTAGGTAGAAAAGCTATTGGAATAGATATTAATCCAGTAGCAATATTTATCGCAGAGCAGATGGTAAAAAAAATCGATATAAGTGAAGTATTAAGAGTTTTTGAAGAGGTTAAGAGGAAAATAAAAAATGAGATAGATGAACTTTATAAAATTGAGCGTGACGGGAAAAGCATTTACGCAACACATTTTATTTGGCAAGGCGATAAACTAATGGAAATCTGGTATTCAAATGGCAACAGAAAGAGAATGGTTTTTAAACCTTTCAGAGAAGATGAAATAAATGCAAAAAAGATTAAAATAGAAGATATTCCATATTTTTATCCCCAAACGTCGTTTTTTAATAATTCAAGAATAAATACAAACAAGGGACGCAGGGTTTACGATTTATTTACTACAAGAAATTTATATGCGCTCTCTATGCTTTATAACGAGATAGAAAATGTTGAAAAAGACGAAGTTAGAGATTTATTAAAATTTGTTTTCACATCAAGTGTCGGACAAAGCAGTAAAATGGTTTTTGTTGTTAACAATAGGGGTAAGAAGGGCGGAAATACTATGGGAAAAAAAGAAGTTGGCAGTTGGGTGATAGGCTATTGGACACCCCAAAATTTTTTTGAAATAAATGTTTGGAGAAATTTCGAAAATAGATTTAAAAAGATTCTAAAAGCAAAAAAGGAGCAACTTTATATAAATTATGAAATCAGAGAGACGCAAAATATACAGGACGTTATTTATGAAAATGCTAATCTTTGTCTATTAAATAAACCTGCACAAAAGGAATTAAAGCAGTTTCCGGATAACTCTATTGACTATATTATAACTGACCCGCCCCATGGAGATAGAATACCTTATTTAGAATTGTCAATGTTATGGAATTCCTGGTTGAAAAAAGAAGTGAATTTTGAAGACGAAATAATTATAAGTAATGCAAAGGAAAGGAAGAAAGACATTAACGATTACAATCGGTTAATAAATGATGTTTTTGCTGAGGTTTATCGTATTTTAAAACCTAATAGGTATTTCTCTTTAATGTTCAATAGCCTGGATGATGAAACCTGGATTAATTTAATAACTAATCTTTCTAAAATAGGATTTAGACTATCAAACATCGAAACTCTTGGATATTCCGCTAATTCTGTTGTACAAGATAATAGGAAAAAAGGATTAAAAACCGATTTTGTTTTAACATTTCGAAAAGATACTTCTTTAAAATCGAATAATATTAAAATTCTTTCATTAAAAGAACACAAAAAATATTTGGAAGACAAGATTTTCAAAATAATCAAGGAAGAAGACAATAAAGAAATTTACAGCCTTATAAATCAGGTGTTTAAATATTTTTTGAAAAAAGAAGAATTTTTTCGCATATCTGAAGTAATAAAAATTATAAATGATAAGATAATATAATCATGGAACAAATTTTTAATGAATTAAACGACTACTACAGAAACAATGACTTTGAAAGTATTGTCAATCATCAATATGGCATATATTTTTTAAAACTGCGCTCACTTTCGAGAATAGAAATATTGAGAAGATTAGCAGAAAAAGCAAATATTGATATCAGTGGAATACAAGGTAGGCAACTTTTCAGTTTTTTGTTTTGCCAGAATATTGATGAGCGAATTATTGATGAATTTATTCTTGAAGTTTATGAAGAGGAGAGAACTGTCAGAAGAGAAAATGAAGATTATTTATACAATCAACTTTATCGATTACCTGTCTTATATTGGGGTGGCTTTTACCAAAATGCAGTAGAGCAGACAATAGTAAATAATTACATCAAAAAAATACAAGATTTTGATGTACTAATTGAAAAAATAGAAAATGACATAAATCCACGTCTTAAAGGTTATATTTTAAGTTCTTGGTATAATCATTGGTCATCAATTTTAATAGAAGATATGTTTAAAGACCACCCTGATATATTGCCAGCAGTGGGTCTTGTTAAAAAAGTAGATTTCTTTTGGAAAAACTTTCCCTTTGACTTGAAAGTCACTTACTTTCCCGACGGTTATATGAAAGAAAAACGTAGAAAACTGAACTTACGACCTGAATTAACAGAATTAAAGCAATTTGCAAGGAATAATAATATTCCTATCAACAGAAATTTGAATGATAAGGAATTATTCACTGATTTAATAACAAAAATTTCAGAACAAAATACAGATGAAGCAAAGGACTTCATAAATAATTTTCATCAAATTCGTAGGAATATTATTGACGAAACAATTAGAAATCCGGAAGATCTAATTCGGTGGTTTTATGAAAATCAAGGGACACGCAGATTTGATGCTGCAAACAGATTTTTTATTGTTTTGATTGATAGAAATAATCTTGAAGAAAGTTGGAAACTCAAAAGAAATAGAAATTTGTTACGCGATAATATTAATAATTACTTAAACAATAACAGAGATATAGATTTTGAAAATTTAAAATTGAGTTTTTATTGGGAAGGGCGGAAGTATAATACTTATGCAACCTGTTTATTTATAATTAACGGATAAGATAGTTAAGCATATTTAGTTGTGAGTTTCGGAAATAAATAAAATGTAAATAGTCGCCCCTTAATAACTCGTTAACAGACTGGTATCCAAAGAGAAACTTTAAAAAATTTCTTTGAAAAAGCTTTGTAAATTGCAAGGAAATTGGTATTTTGAAATAAA
>JALVRO010000120.1 GCA_027031265.1 Bacteroidales bacterium
ATATAGATATAATATATCATTTTCTGTTATGCAATTTTTACCTCCTGCTTGCATTTTTAGTTCCTTTTAAATTTCTGCAATGTCTTTCAATTTATGATATACACCGACGGAATCCTACCTTAAATATTCTATAATCTTGAAAGAATTTCCCATTTCCATCCCCTCTTTGCAAATTTGATGTTTCATTTATTTATTTTATTATTACTTTCTGCAGATTCATATAATTGCTGCATTTTTAACTGAAAATTGAGGTAACATAAACAACTACAGGAATTTAATTCTTAGTGAATTTTCCAATTGATTGATGCTCTCTAGTAATTAATACTAATTTTGATTTTGATTTTGATTTGGTTTTCTATAAATTTTGAACTATTATCGAACTGTTCATCTTCGATGTTAATATGACATTATGATAAAATGAGACTCTCTGATATTGTGATATTCTCATACTCTATAGATGACAAAGTGCTCATGAAAATTTCGTTTACTTTCTTTTAATAGTTTACTTTACTTTTCTAGGAAAACATAATTTATCTGTGAAACCTATTGTTCTTGTTGATACAACACTCAAACCGGTTAAGAAACAAATAATAACAGGAGTAATTACAAAACCTGGTGAAACAACAATAGCTGAAGCTTAACACACTGCACATGGGAGCAAAACGTATTCCCTATGAAAAACTTAATGCTATTTACGCTCCACTACATAATACTTTCGCAGTAATCAACGAATTTTTAATACATTTATTAGTGCTTGTCGCTTCCTTTTCATATATAACGCTTACCATCATTATTGCGACAGGCGTTAATTTCATTGTTTATTTAAGCTTTTGTGAAAGTAGGAATTTCAGGGTTAATTTCTCAAACTACAGTAGCAAATTCACATTCACATTCTTCATTTTAACATTCTGAAAATTGATCTTATTAACTTAATAAATATTTTTCATATATTCCAAAGACATTCTTTGATAGAGGATAAATTTTGTGATTCCATTCTTCAAACAAAAGAATAAGATTTTATTTTGTGCAATCAGTATAAATAAAATGCATGTTCTCATCCCACTTTTCATTATTATATGATAATTCTGACTTTATCTTAACATCTTAACTTCTTCTCGACCAACATTTTGTCGTAGTGAAGAGGCTTGTGTGTCCAATGATTCTTAAGACTATGCTGACGAGAGATATCTCTTGGCAGGTTCAACCATGTCAGACACAGAGGGTCCTGACTAAGATTGGTCACCCCAAATGTGTGGTAGGCAGTATCTGCTCCTGCTCCTGAAACAGCAGCCCCATCCCTTTGGACGCAGTCAGTTGGCTTGGCGATGGGTATGCGTCCTGGGATGGTTTTGGACAAACAAATCTATGACAGTTGTTAGTAAAGCCATGGCCCCCAGTTTCTGGCAGACCTTCAATGCTCAGGGGTGCGAAAAATCACTGGACGCAGAACTGACTCCACTACCGGTAGTGTAGACTCGCGAAGTGGTAGTATTGGCTCTACACAGACTCAGACGAAACGAAACAGTTTCTCTCTTTCTTTCTCAAACATTAGAAGACTGCCGTCCAACTTCCCAGTGGTTTCTCAGTTCGTGAAGTACATGGCACTGGATTTGCTAGCAGTCTCAGAGAACAAATTAGATTCCAGCATTCTGTCAGCAGAGGTGACGCCCGATGGCTACGTACTTCACAGGCAGGATAAGGCTCCTTGCCACAGGCTTGCAGTTTTTCGTCAAACCAAACCTATCATTAGTCAGG
>JALVRO010000121.1 GCA_027031265.1 Bacteroidales bacterium
TTGTGCAGGAGTTTGATCTTGAGAAGAGAATTATCACAGCTACAAAGCAAGACGTGGATTATTATACGCAGCCGCTGAAGACCTCTGACGTCAGGATAATCGAGACATTGCACAAGCGCCGTATAGGCCAGGTAGAGTTGTTTTTTGGCAGGTTGGAGGTAACCAACAAGTATGAGGCTTATAAGATCAAAAAAGGTGACCAGGTGCTGGGCTATGGCGAGCTTGACTTACCTTCTATTGTTTTTCGCACAACTGGTCTGTGGTTTACATTGCCTGCGGACCTGAAAGACAAGATATGGGAGAGGCACACGACGCGCCAGGCTTCTATACCTATGCTAAAAAATATGCCTGTATTCTATGACGCACGCAATGAGATATTTGCCGGAGGCTTGCATGGCGTAGAGCATGCTTTTATTGGTATAATGCCATTCCATGTCATGGCCGACCGCTGGGACATTGGCGGACTGTCTACGATTAACCATGCTGACACTGGCGAGCCCTCCATTTTTGTTTATGACGGATATGAAGGCGGTATCGGGCTCGCCGAGAAAGCTTTTTACCTGTTTGAGCAGATTATCCAGATGACGCATGGACTGGTGGCAGGATGTGAATGTGAGGATGGTTGCCCTGCCTGTATCATGTCTCCCAAATGTGGCAATGACAACCGCCCGCTGGATAAACAAGCCTCAGTGATGATTCTGGAGTATCTTGTGGGGCAGATTGGCTGATGGCAAGGCAATAACAAGGTAGAAGGCTCTCCTGTACACGTCTTTATGAATAATTATGCAGGATTACACGTTGCCGATAATGGTAACCAGTATCACAGGAAAATGATTTGATAATGAAGTAAGCTAATGATTTTGTCCTTGCTCAGAGGCTTTATTAGTCTTGATGTTGTTTTTTCCCTTGGATTTATTTTTAGTTTTCTTCTGACTGAGGATGAAGCGTTTTATGAGCCAGATAATTATGAGATAAGGCAGAGCGATAAGTATCAGAATGAGTAAGAACTGGAAAATTTGCCAGCTTATTTTATAGCCTTGCTTGAGTTGCTCAAGGAAATTATATTTTGCTTTGGGGTGCTCAATAGGCTGGGTAATAGTAAGATTTATAGTACTTTTACTGGTAAGACTCCTTAAATATTTTAGTTGTGCTTGAGTAGATTCAATTTCTTCACGTACCTTTCGTAGAGCCTCTGTGACTTCCATTATTTCCTGTACAGTTCTTGCTTTTTTTAGTAATTGGCGGTATTGTTCTTCTATAGCTTGTTTGTTCTTTAGTCTGGTCTTTAGGTCTATTACCTGTGTTGTTATATCTCTTGTTGTTATTGTTTTTTCTATAACTTCTCCATTGCCTTTAAGTAGTGCAGTGATAAGGCTATCGAACAGGTCATACCGTACTCGTATAGTGAGTGTGTTACGTATTAGGTAATCTGAGTATTCTTCATTTTCTTTTTCAATGTAAGCATTGAATTTTTTTATAGTTTCACGGATACGTTTTATTTCAGAGTTATAGTCCTTGACCTTGTAGAGAATATTAGCTGTTTTTATTATTTGTTTCTCAATGTTTTGCTGTTTGGTAGGTATGTCAGATACTGTTTTTTCTGCAGGTTCTGGCATATTTGATGTTATTCCATCTACAGCAGGTGGGTATTCTTTATCCTTCTGGCAAGCAAATGAAAATATTAGAAGTAATAAGAGAAATGTGAAAGATTTTTTCATTTTGTTTTTAAAAGAAATATAGGAAAAAAAACACGAATATTCAAGAAATAAGACGCAGGACGCCCGCAGGGCGTCCTGCGTTTGTATTAATCACGTTATATTACTGTACCAGGACTATGTGGGAGTTATACTCGATTGCACCGTCCTGGTCAACGGGTGTGAATTTACCTTCATCTGTGCAGAGGAATTTGATCATGTATTTATGGCGCTCTGGCTCATAAGTGGAGAAGGTTACCTCGTAATAGACTGGTACGTCATTTATCTCAGGCTGTGCATCTGGGAATTTTGCTTCGAGTAAAATGTTTACAGCTTGATCCAGTCTTTGCCATAATTCTTTGGTAGCTTCTGCATCGTCAGAAGGAAGAAGGTTATCTGGATCGTTGGAGCGGCGTGTGGTTAGACGCATATCAAAGTTACAGTAATAAGAACTAGCGCCGAAGTAATATTCTGTGTTACTGTAGCGTGGATGCATGTAGTTGGGCTTATTGTTCTTTGTCCAGTCCACAATGATTTGATAATCATCGCAGCTCATTTCGAATTTAACAGTTGGGTCAAATACCCATTCTGTGCCATTGTGGATGTATTGTTCTTGCTTTTCTTCGAGGGCATTCCACTGCTGCCCATCAAAAGTGTAAAGGTTGTAATGATATGATAGTCCTCCACTGTAATATTTGTAAACCACGTGCATCTGGTCTCCTTCCCTGGCGTAAGGGAAGTGGTGGAGAAGCATACGTGGAATGTAGAAGTTTGGATCATAAGATGAGGAGAAGTTGTGATAATGTGCAGCACTCCCGCCTATTGATTCATAGTCCTCGTCGCTGATAGTATACTGGTTTGTTGGCACGACCCAGCCATTATCATAGTAAGCATACATTGATGTGGTGTAAGTATTAGTGCCGTCGTCGTAGTTATAAAGCACGACAGCACGGCTTATTGTGGGATTAACATAAGCAGAATCCAGATAGTTCTGGATATTGCTAGTAGGGTCATTATTAGCATCAAATGCTGTGATACCCAGTGTCTCATATACAGACTGTGGGAGAGAGATAGTCTCGCTTGATGAGAAGATATAACTGTGATCAAAGTTATAAGTCAGCTTAGCAATAGATCCAGAGTCAAGAGCCGGGAATTTGTAAGCAAGGAATGGAGGAATATATTTAGCAGCAGGACGTGAATCGGCGAATGATTTGTATGTGCCGATAGCTTTGCACGCAGCAGAGTCCTGGGCATTTTCAGCTGCAACGAGGCTGACGCTTGCTATTGTATTATAATCAGCGTCAGTGAGTTTGTATTCTATTGTTTTGGCAAACGGCTTTTTTGTAGCCTCCAGCTGTTTGTAGATGTCTGCCATTGGGTTACAGCCCATAAGCCCGATTAGCAGGATTGTTAGTATTGGGATGAATATTTTTTTCATAGTATTGTGATTTTTAGTTTTTGGTTAAAGACTTAGTCAATGAGCCAGTAGAATTATTAGAAGTGAACCTTGAGTGAGAGTGTCCATGTACGGCCAAAGCCAAAGTATACATAAGAGCTCAGAGCGTTATGGTCATTACCATCGAGAGCATCTGCGATGTAACGTGTGTTTAGCACATTATTGACCTTGGCATAGAGGGTTGCTTTGAAGCCGCCCAGCTTGAAGCTGTATTTTGCGCCCAGGTCCAGCAGGTTGTAAGAAGGCAGTTTCCATGCGTCGCTACGGTCATTTGGATCAGTACGGTTTTCTACGTCAAAGTAAGCGTAAAGCCGGTCATAATATGTCCAGTCTGCACTAAGCCACAGTTTTGGTAGAGCCTCCCAGTCCATGCTCAGGGCTGCTGTGGTCTGGGCAGCATCGCCAACGTGTATGCCTTTTGCATATACAGCTACTGTACCAATGAGGTTTTGCTGTTCGTCGTAGATATCAGCTACAACGTCATTAGCCCAGCGCCAGTCGCCCAATGACCCCATTGCTGAGAGTGTGAGAGTCTTCAGGGGCTTGTAACGAAGCTCAGCTTCCAGGCCCTTGTGAATAGCGTCTATACCACGAATGTTTGCAATGGTAGTACCCATTGTACGTACCAGTGTCTTGTCCTTCCATACTGTGTAGTAAGCATACAGGTTTATGCGCAGCTTATCAGAAATATACCCAATACCAGCGTCGCTTGAAATGACTTTTTCTGGTACTGCGCCAGTGTTAACATCATTTGTATAGTTGAGGAATACGAAGCGGAACTGTGGTGGACGTGTGAAGTAACCAGCGTTAGCAAAGACATTAATCTTGTTAGTTACATTATAATTGACACCTCCTTTTACGCTGAATGTGAAGAATGATACCAGATCACTAACCTGATTACCAGGTGTGTACTTGAAGAAGTCGACGCGGCGGTCAAAAGTCTCGACAGCTGAGCCAGAAAGAAATGCAGAGAATTTGTCATCTGGTGAGACGTATTCAGCCTGCAGGAATGTACCTGCCCAGTATACGAGACCTATGTTGTAGTAATAAATTTTGTCGCCTTCGTGGAGAGGGGTGTTAGGTTTACGGTTTACATTAGCGTTGTCCAGATAGTATTCACTGCCGAGCAGGTCAGTGATTTCTGTATAATGATAACCTTTGTAATAGCGGGCATCCAGACCAGCTGTGATATTGATATTTCCAAGTTTTGTGTTCAGAGAAGATAATATACCATACCAGTCATGTTCGTTTTTAGCCATAGCAGCGATAACTTGTGCACCAGTAAGGGAGTGGTAGTTAATATCAATAGCTGAGTCGATATCGAGCTGAGCTTCGGGTGTGAGGAGTGTGCTGGCATAAGGAAGTCCAGAAGGATACTGGAAGCGTAGTAGCTGTTGCTGTGGTCCCATTATACGGCGACCTCCACCACGACCATAAGAGGCGTAAATAGCTGTGTTGAGCTGGGTTCTGGAATTAATTGTCCAGAAGTGGTTGAAGATAAACATTGGTTTGTGATACTGGTTGTAAGCATAAGCTCCACCCCATACTTTACCGTGACGCCATCCCCAGTCAGGATTGTAACGGATACCATAGGGATTGTCAAGCCAGAAACTAATGGGCCGCTTCAGAGGACGCTGGTTGTGCCATTGTGGAGCACCAAAGCCAGTAAAGCTGATAGTGTGGTGTTTATTGAATTTTTTAGCCACATTCATAAAATAAGAATAAGCATCAAAATTAGTTCCCATAACATATCCATCTCCGCTTGTGTGGCTTGCGCTCACTGTCACAGCCCAGCCATTCTCCAGAAGACCTGTCGAAAGTGTGAAAGCTGTTTTGCGGTAATTATTATTACCCATGCTGTAATAAATAGAGCCACCCTGGTGAACGTCAGTGGTTTTGGTCAGGATGTTGATAGTACCACCTACAGATGATATTGCCAGGCGGGAAGCCCCCAGCCCACGCTGTACCTGTATGTTACGTGTTACGTCAGACAGGCCAGCCCAGTTGGACCAATAAACTTTACCATTCTCCATGTCATTGACAGGCACACCATTGATCATAACAGCAAAATTACGTGAGTCAAAGCCACGTAGATTGATACGGGCATCGCCGAATCCACCTCCTTGCTTTGTAGCATAAACACTTGGTGTGAGCTTCAATATTTCAGGGAATTCCTGGTTACTGAGCTTTTCTTCGATTGTAGAAGGCTCGATACGGGACACAGATACAGGAGTACGGCGGTCAACGGCAAAGCTAGCAACCACTTTTACTTCTTCCAGGCCAATAGAACTGCTTTTGAGCTTGATAACACCCATGTCAAGAACTTGGCCTTGCTTAGGGTCTATAGCCTTTGTATAATCCTGGTAGCCGAGGAAAGAGACAACCAGAGTTGCAGGCTGTGCTGGAATGTCCATTGAGAATTTACCATCCAGATCGGTTATGGTACCGTA